>CAYROI010000132.1:0-2656 GCA_964425835.1 uncultured Methylococcaceae bacterium | reverse complement strand
TGCCATTCTTGGAATTGTAAGACTAAACTATAAATCACAGGAAAAACTAATAAAGTTAATAATAAAACCGTAAACATGCCGCCTAATACAGGGGCAGCTATTCGTTGTGTGACATCTGCCCCCGTTCCTGTACTCCACATAATCGGCACAAGTCCTATCATGGTTGAAAAAGCGGTGATTGCCACAGGGCGAACCCGTAAAGAGGTCGCCGATTCAACGGCGTGTTTAATTTCTAATGAAGATAATAATCGTTGCTTGCGTTGGCGCAATTGTGCAATTTCAATATCAATGAAATTCAAGACCATAACCCCTGTTTCTGCCGCTGTCCCTGCAAGGGCAATAAAGCCCACATAGACTGCGACTGATAAATTAAACCCATATCCATAAACAATCCAGATACCACCGATTAAACCAAAAGGCACACTCAGCATCACAATCACAGGTTCTGTCATGTTGCCAAAGGTAAGGTATAGCAAAAAGAAAATGACTAACAACGTAATTGGCACGACGATTTTTAAACGTTTTGCCGCCCGTTCCATATATTCAAATTGCCCTGACCAAGTGACCGTATAACCTGCTGGAATTTTAACTTGCGCTGCTAAGACTTCTTTAGCTTTTTTTACAAAACCGCCAATATCTGAGGTGCTAATATCGACGTAAATCCACGCATTAGGGCGTGCATCTTCACTTTTAATCGAAGGCGGTCCCCGTCTTAATTCTAATTCGGCAATTAAGGCCAAAGGAATTTGGCTGCCTGTCGGTGTTGGAATTAAAACCCGTTTTAAATTTTCAAAATTATCCCGTAATTCACGGGGATAACGTAAATTAATCGGGTAGCGTTCTAATCCTTCAACGGTTTCACTGATATTCATCCCACCAATGGCACTTTGAATCACATCTTGAACATCACCCACCGTTAGCCCATAACGCGCTGCCGCTTCTCGATTAATATCAAAATCTAAATAATAGCCTCCTACTGCACGATCACCAAAAGCGGAGGTGGTTTCAGGCAATGTTTTCATCGCCATTTCTATTTGTTCTGAAATGGTTTGTAATACATTCAAATCTGCGCCTGAAACCTTAATTCCAATTGGGGTTTTAATGCCTGTCGATAACATATCAATTCGGGTTTTAATCGGCATTGTCCAAGCATTGGCAACCCCTGGAAAATGAATGGCCTTATCCATTTCACTCATTAAAGCTTGGGTGGTTTTTTGAGGGTCGGGCCATTGGTCTTTAGATTTTAAACGAATGGTTGTCTCCATCATCGACAAAGGGGCTGAATCTGTTGCGGTTTCTGCACGCCCCACTTTACCAAACACATGATGAACCTCAGGAAAGGTTTTTAAAATTTTATCGGTTTGTTGTAACAATTCTTTGGCTTTAGTGATAGAAATGCCTGGAAATGTTGTCGGCATATATAAAATATCCCCTTCATCCAAAGGCGGCATAAATTCACTGCCAATTTTAGATAACGGATAATAGGTTGTGCCAAGTAATAAAATCGCTAAAATTAAGGTGATGGTACGAAAACGCATCGCTACTTTTAAAATAGGGGTATGTAGAAGATGCAACCCCTTGTTGATTGGGTTTTTATGCTCAGGAATCACTTTTCCACGAATAAAATACCCCATTAAAACAGGAACAACAGTAACGGTTAAAATCGCCGCCGCCCCCATGGCATAAGATTTAGTAAACGCCAAAGGACTAAATAACCGCCCTTCTTGTGCCTGCATGGTAAAAATGGGAATAAAGGAAACCGTAATAATGAGTAGCGAGAAAAATAACGCAGGTCCGACTTCACTTGAAGCCGCCTGAATGGCTTGCCAACGCTCTTCTGAAGTCAAGTCTCGCCCTTTATTTTCCCGCATATCCGCTAGATGTTTATGCGCATTTTCTACCATCACAATCGCGCCATCGACCATATCACCAATCGCAATTGCAATCCCCCCTAATGACATAATATTGGCATTTAGCCCTTGAAAACGCATGACAATAAAAGCAATTAATATGCCTAAAGGTAAGCTAATGACAATCACTAATGACGAGCGCAGATGTAATAAAAACAATCCGACTAAGACACTGACAATCATTAATTCTTGTATTAATGCACTATTGAGCGTTTCAACCGCACGACCAATTAAATCCCCTCTATCATAAACAGGAATAATTTCAACGCCAGGTGGCAAACCTTTTTTTAGTTCTTCGAGTTTTTCTTTAACCGCATTAATTGTTGCCTGTGCATTTTCACCAAAGCGCATAATAATAACGCCCCCTGCCACCTCACCTTCGCCATTCAGCTCAACGAGTCCGCGACGTAATTCAGGTCCTAAATGAATATGGGCAATATCTTTTAACCGAATCGGTGTCCCGTTAGAATCAACACTAACAGGAATCGTATTTAAATCGTCAATTGAACGAATATAACCTAACCCCCGTACCATATATTCGGTCTCTGCCATTTCTACTAATCGCCCACCAACATCATTATTAGAGCGTTGAATGGCGCGTTTAACTTTTGACAAGGGAATGTTATACGCTTGTAAAGCATTCGGATCGACTTCAACTTGATATTGTTTAACAAACCCGCCAATGGACGCGACTTCTGATACCCCTTTAACTGTTTGCAGTGGATAGCGTAAATACCAATCTTGTA
>CAYROI010000131.1:0-2821 GCA_964425835.1 uncultured Methylococcaceae bacterium | reverse complement strand
ATCCCCAAAACCCCAAAACCCCAAAACCCCGAGTGGGTATATAATATTGAGATTAATCTATTAACTTTGATTTAATAATTTTATCTAATTAATTTTATAAAATGGATGGACAAAATACAGAATGCTCAGCCATCTCAATTTCTATAATAATCATGAGTATAAAGAGGCAGGAAGGAGTAAGCACCTCTAGTTAGGGGAAATTAGGCACATCTGAGCTATTTTCCATTATGGTATTGCTCATTTTTAGAATATGCCTATCAAATATATTGATAATCTCCTGCCATTTCATGAAAAAGAAGAGAAAAAGCTACTAAGGTAGTCCTGGAGACTTTTCCTTGTTAGAAATAGCACCTTCCACTATTACCTTCTCTCAATGAGATAAAACTAATGGTTAAATCTAAAATAATTTCTATATATTTAGTTCTTCCATTGATAAAATCAATAAAATTGAGAATTTGATGAAAATGGAAGAAATATTGCTCAAAATAGGAAGAAAATATTTTATCAATAATAGAATCTCCTTATCATAATTAGAAAGAGATATTTAATTTAAGCTATACTGAGTAATATGGCTTTTAAAGAGTAAGCCCAGGTGATTATATTATATTTTGAAATTATTCTCAAAATCATGAAAATATGAGAATTTGGATTAGAACTCGATATTTCAAGAAATTTAGGAGAATATTGGAAGAATTTGAGGAATAATCCTCATTTTTGATATTTTGTATTTCCAATTAATATATAGAATTAAGGTCTCAAAGTGATTATTAAGTCTCCAAATGCTATTTAACCTCCTTCCTCCATTTCAATATGGTCTATGACAGTGAAGGTAGAAAGATTTGTAAAATATTAAGAAAATCTTGAAAATTTGAAGAATTTTGATATTGATGAAGCTTGCTTCGCTGGCTGAGGTATAATGAAACAAATCGAATATAGTTATTAGATGTCCATTGATACTATAGACCTAATGGTGGCATAATATTGATAGGAGACAGTGATAGGCCAAGAAAATTCAACTCTGAAAATGAGAATCCTAAACTTAGTATGTTTGATCCATATTTTCTCGAAGTTGATTTTGAAACAGAAAAGTTACAGATAGGGGTAAATGCATCTATATGAAAGAGTAAATTTGTGATTTTGAGATTTAATCTCAAAGTGAAGATTTACTCAGAATAAGATGGCGGCTTGTCTGACGTCTTATTCGGAAACAAAGCAAAATTTGTAAGACACTGACGCCTATGCGAAAAGTATAGGAGTTGTAAGTGAGTCCTGCTCTGCAGGAAAAAACAATTTTTGTATTAATGAGTTGAATAGCTCTGATAATCGATTGTGTGCAGATGCTGCTCTCTACCAAGATAAATTTCTTGTTTTGGATGAAGTAAGTCTGCAACGTAGAGGCATACGAGGTAAATACAGATGGTCACCCAACTGCTACTTTATCTCGTTGACTCTAGCTGATTTGAATACTATTCGATTGCTTTGGGTACGAGACCGTGAAATATTGCGGTTCTCTGTACTCAACGAAAACTCGTTTTTCTGGAGAATAACCTACTATTTGCTTGCTTCTGCCCTCGTGGCTGGAGGTGAGTATAAGAATAGTAATCTGGTTGATCCTGCCAGTAGTCATACGCTTGTCTCAAAGATTAAGCCATGCATGTCTAAGTATAAAGGTTACATACAATGAAACTGCGAATGGCTCATTCAAACAGTTATAGTTTATTTGGATTAAAACATTTGTTTAAATGGATAACCGTAGTAATTCTAGGGCTAATACATGCGTTACGAGGGACTTTACGGAACCTCTGTATTTATTAGATTACAAACCAATATTCCGCAAGGTCTACTGAGATGATTCATGATAACTGATCGAATTGCTGGTTTTTCCGGCAATAAATCATTCATGTTTCTGCTTCCCATCAGCTTGATGGTAGTGTATTGGACAACCATGGCATTCACGGGCTATCGGGGGATTAGGGTTCGATTCCGGAGAGGGAGCCTGAGAAACGGCTACCACTTCTACGGAAGGCAGCAGGCGCGAAAATTATCCAATCCTGATTCAGGGAGGTAGTGAAAGAAATAATGAACTAGGATTTATCCTGGGGTCACAATGGGCTTGATTTGCAAACTTTATTTAGCGAGGAACAATTGGAGGGCAAGTCTGGTGCCAGCAGCCGCGGTAATTCCAGCTCCAATAGTGTATATTAATGTTCCTGCAGTTATTCGATGCTCGTAGTTGGATTTCTGGAGGCTGAGACAGGAGGGCAGCTAAGGTTGTCGCCAGTCTCTTCCTTCATCCACCTGTTAACGTTGTCCGGGATTTATTTTTCGGCTTCGGGCTCAGGTATTTTACCCTTTCTATATATTCATTTATTTATCTTCTTTTTGAGCAAATTATAGTGTTTCAGGCAGGCGTGCGCCGGAATACTTTAGCATGGAATAATCGAACTGGACCGTGTATTCTTTATTAGAATTCTTCCTTATTTGTTGGTTTCAAGGACACGGAAATGGTTAATAGGGATAGTAATTTTCAGGGGAGGCATTAGTATTTAATTTCCAGAGGTGAAATTCTTTGAAATATTAAAGACTAACTTATGCGAAAGCATTTATTTTGCCAATAATGTTTTCATTAATCATTGAACGAAAGTTAGGGGATCAAAGACGATCAGATACCGTCCTAGTCTTAACCATAAACTATGCCGACTAGGGATCGGAGGCGTGCGCATTCCGCCTTCGGCACCTTATGAGAAATCAAAGTCTTTGGGTTCTGGGGGGAGTATGGTCGCAAGGCTGAAACTTAAAGGAATTGACGGAAGGGCACCAC
>CAYROI010000130.1:0-2857 GCA_964425835.1 uncultured Methylococcaceae bacterium | reverse complement strand
TCATAGCGATCATTTAGCAAGTCTTGGCGCTTATGAAATTAGTCGAAAATATTTTATGGAAAAGTTGAATTATTATTGTTGTAAACCGCCAGCATCGACAGCATGGACTCGCTTATGAGTTCTATTTCATTATTAGTAACCCCGCCCCAATCATGTAGTTACTTAGATGACCGAGAATCACAAGCTGCTTTTGTTAATCCTGCATTAACGCTTGATACGGCACTTTATTCGCAATTAATTGCTCATGGTTTTAGGCGAAGTGGTGATGATGTGTATAGTCCTCGCTGTACAGAATGCTCAGAATGTGTCGCTTGCCGCATTCTTGTTACAGATTTTAAACCGAGTCGAAATCAAAAACGTTGTCTAAAGAAAAACAAACAAATGCGTGTTAATGTTCAAGCCGCTATTTTTAAACAAGAACATTATGATTTATATATGCGCTATCAACAACACAAACACCCAGAGAGTAGTATGGCATCCTCTACGCCTGAGGAATATATTAGTTTTTTAGGAAGTTCATGGTGTAAAACGAGTTTTGTCGAATTTTATCTTGATGAACAACTGACAGCTGTTGCGATTGTTGATTTTCTTGATAAAGGGTTGTCGGCCGTTTATACTTTTTTTGACCCCAGTTTATCAACGTATAGCTTGGGGGTTTATGCCATACTTTGGCAAATTGAGCAAGCGCAACAAATGAGATTAGATTATGTTTATCTAGGTTTTTGGATTGCAGATTGCCAAAAAATGGCTTATAAAACCCAGTATCAACCATTACAGGGGTTTATTAATCGTCGCTGGGAGCTAATTAAATAAAGGGGCTAACTTTAATTTCTAATTACCCTATACTATTAATTTTTCTTAATCTAAAGCTATTATGAAAGCACAGTTACGTGAATTTATTTTCCAAGAATTAATCTTTGTCACCTCTGTTGAAGATTTTAGCAATGACGATAACTTACTTGAAGCAGGACTAGATAGCATGGGAATTATGCGACTGATTATATTTATTGAAGATAAATTTAATGTCACCTTGCCCGATACTGAAATTGATCCTGATAATGTTGAAAGCATTAATACACTGGAAAAATGGATTATACGCCATCAATCATGAAAATAGATAAAACAGGTGTTTTGCAAGCACTCAATCCTGCCGATTATTTTACTTTAGCAATGGACGAAGAAATTCGTAGCGAATCCATGCCTGGTAGTTTATGTGGTTTTAGTTTGGCACTAGATTCTGTGCCTGATATCCTATTATTAGAAACAAGAATTAATGAATTAAGCCAACAATTCCCACTTATTCTGGCAAGTTTACAACAGCGGGGAAAACGTTTTTATTGGTGTCAACGTCAACAGAATAAAGCGATTTTTTTACAACATCATTGTCCTGAAAAAAAAGAGGACGAATTATTTATCCAAACACAACTTGAAAGCTTACTCAATCATCAACACAAGCGTGATGAAATTATGCCCTTAAGTTTTCATTTATTACACGCTAAAAATAAAACGGTTTTATTATTGCGTTGGATTCATCCTTTGTGTGATGCCGTGGGGGCAAATTTAATTTTACAGTATCTTTGTACGGATGATGAAAAACAACGAAAGCTATTTAATTATCCAGAATCAGAATCTTTGGTTAATTTACAACTAAAAAAATTTAGCTTATGGCAAAAAATAAAACTATTTATAAAAGCGAAACGTTATATAACGGCACTAGACCAGCAACAAAGTATTATTCATGCAGCAGATAAGCAGCCTGAGCAATTACGCTTAGTTTCTTATCAACTCAGTATTGAGCAAACAGCACAAATTAATAAACTAGCACGACAGCAAGTAGGCTTAACAGGGATAAGTTTATATTATATTGGTTGTTTTATGCGTGCATTGGAAAGAATGAATCCTCAAAAAATAGGCGATGCTTATTGTGTGCCTTATGCGTTTAATTTACGAAAACAAAGCGTTTTAACACCGTTATTAAATAATCATATTGGGGTTTTATTTGCACAAGCATCCCGTGAACAAGTGAATCATCGCTCACAACTCTTTGAACATTTAAAACAACAAAACAAGCAAATCATACGTCAGCAGTTGGATTATGCGTTTTTACCGATTATGTGGGCAGCTCGTTTTTTATCTTTAAAAAAACATGGTGAAAACTTACGGCTTTCTTATCAGCATAAAACTGAGCGGAGTTCCTTTTGGTTCTCTAATGTCAATTTATCTGACTTGGGTAAACAATCGTTGTGTCGTGCTAAAATAACAAGTATTTCAAATTTATGCCAAATTAGTAGCCCCCCTGCGATTGCTTTATTAACTTGCGAATATCAACAACAATTAAGCTTAAATTATAATTATATTGCGCCTTTATTTGAACGTAGTAATATAGATAAATTACATCAATTAATGGTCGAAGAATTATTAACCTCGTAGGATAAACATTATCACCCTACGCCTAAAAATTTTAGAAAACGATTAAACCTATGACTCTTGCAACCGACTTATTTACTCAAGCAAAACACGTAATTCCAGGCGGGGTAAACTCCCCTGTTCGTTCATTTAGCGGTGTTGGCGGCACGCCTGTTTATATAGACCATGCTCAGGGTGCATATTTATTTGATAGCACTGATAAACGTTATATTGATTATGTGGGATCATGGGGACCGATGATTTTAGGACATGCCCATCCTGAAGTCATTGCAACGGTTAAAGAAACCGCTGAAAAAGGCTTAAGTTTTGGCGCGCCAACTGAATTAGAAACCCAAATGGCAACTAAAGTTTGTGCGTTAATTCCCTCCATTGATTTAGTACGGATGGTGAGTTCAGGCACAGAAGCGACTATGAGCGCGATTCGTCTTGC
>CAYROI010000129.1:0-2875 GCA_964425835.1 uncultured Methylococcaceae bacterium | reverse complement strand
CCCACTTTAAACGCATGATGACGTTCATACACCACCCCCGTTTGGGGCATATCCGCTAAGCCTGTTTCTCTCGCATGATCGACAAAGCCCTCATTTTTCCAAAAGAAAGCCCCAGGCATGGTGGTTGGAATCACTAAAACAAAAAATAATGAGCGTCCAAAAGCCCCCATCACTAACATAGAGATAAACACTAAACCGCCAATTAGCATCAATCCAAGCGCAGAGTCTAAATAAATCATGAAAATAGCGGCAGATAAATTAAAGCCTAATAAAGTGTTACGTAATAAATAGGATTTTCCATATTGAGTCACTTGACGATAATGAGAAGCTGCCCCTTCATTATTCGCTTGTTTCATATCACGCGCATGTAGAATATGCCCTGCCCCTTCTAATGCAAGCCCCATCGCCAAAATAACACTTAAATTTTGTAAAAATAAAACAACTTCAGCCGTTAATGGCAACGTTATAACCGTAATCACCCCAATAATTAACGCACCAAAACTAAGCATTGAGCCGACAAAAGCCGTTCCCGTTTGAATATGATTCCAAAAGGGGCGCGCAGGGATTCGATATAATTGATACATATAAAATAAGCCAATAACGCCACTTAAACCGCCTAATAAGGCGAAACTTGTGGCAATAAATCCCGTAAAGGCATTATCAAACAAAGCAAACAATCCGTAGCCTAATAATCCCGTATAAAATATCGAAACCCCTGCAATTTCACGACTGACAGGCGATAAGCGTAAATTATTAAAGCCGCGATAAAACCGATGAGGTTTACCTAAGTGCATATTGAGTTTATATAAGCCTATCGTAGAAATAATAATCGTTCCCCATAAAACAGGGAGTAACAAGGTTTTTTCTACTAATAAATTTAAAGCCTCAATCGCAAACACATCGCCTAAGATTAACATTAATAACACCCCTATCGTTGCTTGGGTGCATAAGGTAAAAATCACATGCGCGGACTCATGACTGGTTAATAATTTTTTAAAATTCCAGTATTTTTCATGTCCCTGTTTTTCATCAACAATCGCTTTAAATTCACTTTGCACCGTTTCTTTATGATACTTAATTGGCATCGAATCTGTGCGCGTCATTTCTTGTTGCGTCGCTTTTGTTTGTTGGAAGCGAATATTAGGGTGGGTAATTTCAGGGTCTGGAAAACCTGGAATACTGGTTTTAGCTTGTTCCCGATTTTCAGGAATATCTTCAATCACCCCAAAATCCAGCGCATTCCCCAAACAAGCGGAAACACACGCAGGTTTTAACCCAACTTCCAAACGATCCACGCACATATTACACTTACTGACTTCACCTTTTACAGGATCAAGTTGCGGGGCATTATAAGGACAAACCCACGTACAATAACCACAACCGAAACAAATATCAGGGTCTTGCAATACTGCACCATATTCAGCATATTTCGTATACGCACGTGTCGGACAACCTGTTAAACAAACGGGGTCATCACAATGATTACACGCCATGGAAAGATTAATTCGTTGGTAATTGGGATAACTGCCGCCTTCCACAAAGCCAACTGAACGAAACGCTAAATGCGCGGGGACATCATTTTTCTCACTACACGCGGATTCGCACGCATGACAACCAATGCAATTATCCGCATTCAAATAAAAACCATGCTGTTTATAGCGGTCTGGATTTTCACCAATACTGTCATCATGATTAATATTTAAACTACAGTTTCTTAATTCACTTTCATCATTGGTTAATTCAATTTTTTGACCGTATTGATTTTCGGTTTGGCTTTCTAGTTTGCGTAAAAACGCATATTTAGGTTCATCTTCACGAACTTCAAACATAATTAATTCTCTCTTAAAACGTACGCGCTTCTTTATTTAGAATCGCCGCTTGTTGTTGGTCAATCGCTTCTATTCTCACCGCCGATTGTTTAAAAGCTGGTTGGCGTGAATGCGGGTCTAATAAACCTAAAGTTAAACGATTCACACAATTAAAAAAGTGAAACGGAATAAACACCATATTACGGGCAATACGTTGCGTTAGCATCACCATCACAATCGCATCGCCCCGTTTTGAAACGACACGCACATAAGATTGATGTTTAATCCCTAATTCCATTGCCGCATCTGGATTCATTTCCATAAACGGGGTTGGACTAAATTTATTATTATTGGCAATTTTTCCTGTGCGTGTGCGGGAATGAAAATGTTCTACTAACCGCCCTGAATTGAGCCAAAAAGGAAATTGTTCGTCAGGTTTTTCATTGTTATCAATAAAAGGCAATGGAATTAACTTAGCTTTGCCGTCAGCAAATCGAAAGGCTGCATCCTTAGTATATAAACGTAAGCCGCCTTTAACGGGGGCTTCCCCTTTTTTTGCTTGGGCTTCGGTGTATGGCCATTGAATCCCTTGATGCTGTTCAATTAAATCATGGGTCATGCCTGAAATATCGACTAAACGTCCTTTGGATAATTCGCACATTTCCGCAAAGACTTCATCAAAATTCTCAGGAAAGGACATTTTTCGTCCTTGCTCAAATTTTTGGGCTAATTCATTGAAAATATGTAAATCCGTTTTAGTATTCGCATAGGGTTCTTTAATTTTGCGAATAATATTAACCCGGCGTTCGGTATTGGTGAACACGCCCTCTTTTTCTGCCCAAATTGCTGCGGGTAAAAAAATGTGTGCATATTCGGTGGTTTCAACATCCAAATAAGAATCCTGGACAATACAACATTCAAGCTTTTCTAAGGTTTTCCGCATTCGCGCCGTATTTGGCATTGAAGTCATTGGATTCGTACCAACGAGCCATAAGCCTTTAATTTTACCTGTTTCAATCGCAGGAAAAATATCCGTCTGCGCCATCCCACGTTTTTTTGGAAAAAAC
>CAYROI010000128.1:0-2952 GCA_964425835.1 uncultured Methylococcaceae bacterium | reverse complement strand
CTGGGATAAAGGTTTAAGTGAAAACCGTAAAAACGCATTGATGTCTAAATTTCCTTGTTTATAATCTTCATAAAACTTTGCATTCGTGGTCTCATAAATATTTTTATCGACAATCCCCAGATCAACCAAAAATTGTCCCCATAAATAATCACTATCACCACTAATTAGGGTATTATCCAAATCAAAAATAGCTAAACTCACAAAAGAACCTATGTAATAAAAAATAAAAAAAAGCAAGTGCGTTATAGCATCATTGGTCTATTTATGGAACAATAACACTATAATTTAACGCTTACTGATATATTTTCCTATTTTACCATTGATGATCTGATTAATATGCTCAGTAAGCCAGACAAAATAGGTTTTAACATGATTGATTCTAAAGGATACCGACCTAATGTTGGTATTATCCTTTGCAATGATGATGGTTTTGTGTTTTGGGCTAAACGAAAAGGTGTCAATTCTTGGCAGTTTCCGCAAGGGGGAATTGATGAAAACGAAGATCCTGAAACCGCAATGTATCGAGAATTATGGGAAGAAACAGGACTTGAATCTAGCCATGTTGAAGTGCTAGGTCGAACCCGTTATTGGCTACGTTATAATTTGCCAGAGCGTTTTATTCGCAAAAACTCACTCCCACTTTGCATTGGACAAAAACAAATTTGGTTTATATTACGCCTAGTCTCATCAGAGTCTAATGTGCGTTTTGATTGCAGTGCTAAACCTGAGTTTGATAGTTGGCGTTGGGTAGATTACTGGCATCCTTTAAAAGATGTGGTGTATTTTAAGCGTCGCGTTTATCACAAAGCAATGGCTGAATTAGGGGCGGTTTTAGTGCCAGAAGTTGTGCCAGTTAAAGCCGATGGTTATTTAGCAAAAAAAAAGATAAACGTCGATAACTAAGACACCGTAGCATTAGTATCGCTCGCTCTACGGTGTTTAAATACAGTCAAAAATAATAGATTCAGCCCCATTTAGAACTAAAAAACGCTTCGCTTTAGCTCTTGAAATTAAAATAATACCCGCTTGTTTTGCCATTTCTAATCCCATTTGCGTTGCCCCTGAGCGCGATAATAAGACAGGAATGCCCATTTGTGAGACTTTTATGACCATTTCAGAAGTTAATCGCCCTGTGGTGTAAAAAATCTTATCAGCTCCGGTGATATTATTTAACCACATATAACCTGCAATCGAATCAACGGCATTATGCCGACCAACATCTTCAATAAAACAATCAATTCGTTCATTAGTACATAGGGCGCAGCCATGCACTGCCCCTGCTTTTTTATAAACCTCATTATGGGCTTTTAATGCCGCTAACATGGCATAAAGCGTTGATTGTTTTAAGGTGATTTTAGGGACGCTAATTTGTTTTAACTTTTCCATTAAACGACCAAAAACCGTGCCTTGCCCGCAACCTGTTGTGATCGTTCTTTGCGCTAATTTTTTAGAAAAATCACGGTGTTGCTGTTGCGTTACCACGGCAACCGCTTCCGCCTCCCAATCAACTTGTACCGCTTTAATATCTTCAAGGTGTTCAAAAAAATCTTGGTTTTTTAAATAGCCTAACGTTAATAATTCGGGATGCGTTCCCATAGTCATCAAGGTCACGATTTCTTGTTTATCAACATATAAAGTTAAGGCTCTTTCTCCGACCAAGTGTATTTCACGAGAACTGCCTTTTTCATCAACGACTATCGCTGTGGTAGAAAAACTTAACCCTGACGCACTCATTTCAGGTTGATAATGCGATCGTTGCTCTAAAGCAATCAAATCATCTAGGGTATTAATATTTGAAAAAATAGCCGCTTGCTGACTAAAATCGACCTTAACCCATTTATGTTGCTGTAACCAGCGGTCTATTTTACGTTCCCCTTTATTTAGATAGTCTGTTAGACTGGGTCTTAAATGTGTTTTTAAGGCTAAAAAAACAGGATGTAAACGCTCGCCATCAAAAGCCACCGCAACTTCGGCTTGATTTTTTTCTAAAGCTTCTAATAATTTGGCTAAATGTTCGGCGGTAATTAACGGTGAATCACAAGGAATAACTAATAAGGTTTTATTTTCTGTTGCCAACATTGCTGTTAAAATACCTGCTAGTGGTCCTTCAAAATGGGTATTTTGATCGGCAATAACGGGAAAGCCAAATTGAGCATAACGCACATGATTACGATTAGCGTTGATTATCACCGTGTCAACGGTTGCTGTCATCGCATTGAGTGCATAAGAAATCAGCGGCTGCCCTTGATAGACAATTAAGCCTTTATCTTGATGGTTCATTCGTCGCGCTAACCCTCCTGCAAGAATAACCCCTGTTACTTGTGTAAATTGTTTCATAACTTAATTGAAGATAAGAATGCTAAAAAGATGGTTCATTAGGGTAACTTTAGTGGTTATTGCAAGTTGTGCTAACATATCGCCTCAAAATGAATCGCCCGCTTATTATCAAGGGCATACGCTAAAACCTTATGATGATGTCTTGGCTGAATTAGAAATTGCGATTAGCGAACATAATTTTAGAATAACAGGGCATAGCCATGTCGGTAAAGTTATTCGTGAACGTGGCACACAAAATTTTCCGAATTATGATACCTTCCAATTTTGCAACCTGACACATGCAAAAACCTTACTTGAAATGTCGCCGCATGCCATTCAATACATGCCCTGTACGGTTGTCACTTATGAATATCAAGGAAAAACAATTGTGAAAACACGTTTATTACCCATCAATAGTGACAACAAAAAATTTAATGCTTTTACAAAAAAAATGAATAATCAATTGAAAGCGATTGTTGATTTTGCCCTAGAAGAATAAAGGCCTTTTTTAATTATTTTAATTTCCATATTTTATGAAAAAAATAACCTTACATTTAATAATATTTACCCTTATTACGCTATTAACCGCTTGTGCAACAACCAATGATAAGACCGACGATATTAGCACGCAAACCA
>CAYROI010000127.1:0-2957 GCA_964425835.1 uncultured Methylococcaceae bacterium | reverse complement strand
TGGCAAAGCTATCAACTTTTATTATACTATTCTATTCCAACTATTCCTACGCGTATTTTAACTAAAAACAGCCCGCACAATTCGCAACAACAAGTGATAAAATCACGTGACGGTGTTGGTTGTGAAAATAATTTTATTGTTAATTCACAAAAAGAACTTATTTCATTCATTACACAATTTAAACAAATAGACGATTATATTATTCAACCCTTTATTGAAGGGAATAACCTTAGTATTTCCGCACTTTTTAAGCAAGGTAAAGCCCAACTGCTTTGCGTTAATCGTCAGCAAATTGAAATAATAAATCAACAGTTTAAATTACTGGGCTGTGAAGTTAATTATCAAGTTGAATTAACGCCATTTCAAGATTTAGTTAATCAAATTGCAATCGCTTTTCCTCAGTTATGGGGTTATGTTGGCATAGATTTAATTCAACAATCGCAACAATTAAAGGTTTTAGAAATTAATCCGCGCTTAACCAGTTCTTATGCAGGAATAAACGCCGCATTAGGGATTAATGTTGCCGCAGAAGTTTTAAAATTGCTGGTGTTTGAACTTGAAGCATTTCCTCAATCTAACCGTTCAGTCTGGGTTAATTTAAGTTAAAATATAAATCCATCTCACTAAAACTTACCCACGCTGATTATGATAAAAACGCCTAGTCCTCAAACAATTTATTTAAAAGACTACACCGTTCCTGACTATTTAATTCACAACGTAGACTTAACCTTTTCACTCGATGAGGAAAAAACTCAAGTTATTTCAAAATTAACCCTACAACGTAATCCTGAAAGTGGGACAGAACAACGACCCTTAATCTTATTAGGTGAACAGCTTGATCTGGTGAGTATTACTTTAGCAGGGAAGGTTTTAACTGCAAACGATTATCACTTAACCGAAGAAAGCTTAATTATTGACGAAGTTCCTTTATTAGAAAGTTTTACCTTGGTGATTGAGAATAATATTAATCCTAAAACCAATACTGCGCTTGAAGGACTCTATCTTTCTAATAATATGCTCTGTACACAGTGCGAAGCGGAAGGTTTTAGAAAAATTACCTATTATTTAGACCGTCCTGATGTGATGGCTAAATTTACCACCACCTTAATTGCCGATAAAACGCGTTATCCCATCTTATTATCTAACGGTAATAAAATCGCGACAGGTGAATTAGACAACAATCGTCATTGGGTTAAATGGGAAGACCCTTTTGCCAAACCGTGTTATTTATTTGCCCTTGTCGCAGGTCAATTAGCAGTGATTAAAGATCGTTTCACGACTTTCACTGGACGTGAAATCGCTTTAGAAATTTTTGTTGAGGCGCACGATAGAGATAAATGCGCGCATGCCATGCAATCGTTAAAAGAGGCAATGGCTTGGGATGAAAAAGTTTATGGGCGGGAATATGATTTAGATTTATATATGATTGTTGCCGTCGGACATTTTAATATGGGCGCAATGGAAAATAAGGGTTTAAATATTTTTAATACGAAGTTTGTTTTAGCAAGCCCTGATACCGCAACCGATACGGATTATGAACAAATTGCTGGGGTTATTGCCCATGAATATTTTCATAATTGGTCAGGAAACCGTATTACTTGCCGTGACTGGTTTCAACTTAGTTTAAAAGAAGGGTTTACTGTTTTTAGAGACCAGTCTTTTACTGCAGACCAAACTTCACCAGGGGTTAAACGGATTGAAGATGTTAATTTATTAAGAACCCGCCAATTTGTGGAAGATGCCGGCCCTTTAGCCCATCCGATCCGTCCTGAAGCTTATATTGAAATTAATAATTTTTATACTTTAACGATTTATGAAAAAGGCGCGGAAGTGGTGCGAATGTTACAAACCTTATTAGGTCAACCAGGTTTTCGTGCAGGCTCTGATTTATATTTTCAACGGCATGATGGACAAGCGGTCACTTGTGATGATTTCATTCGCGCAATGGAAGATGCCAATCAAGTGGATTTAAGTCAATTTAAACGCTGGTATTCACAAGTCGGCACACCCGTTATTAAAGTGACTCAAGATTATGATGCCGCCGCAAAAACACTCACTTTAGAATTAGAACAGCAAAGCCAATCGGTTACGCCTTTACAAATACCTATTAGAGTAGGTTTACTAGATAATGAGGGGCGTTCTGAAAAAATTAAACTCGATCATCATCAAGATAGCAATGAATTGATTTTAGATTTTAAGAAAGATAAACAAAGATTTGTTTTTAAAGAGTTAGTGCATAAACCTGTCGTCTCCTTACTACGAGGCTTTTCCGCTCCTGTAAAATTGGAACAGACACAATCGCTGGAAGAACTCGCCTTTTTATTAAGCTACGATAGCGATCCTTTTAATCGTTGGGAAGCGGGACAAAAATTAGCCGCAAGTCTTATTTTTTCACTGATAGACGATATTCAGCAAGAAAAACCGCTTAACTTAAATCCAATTTTAATTAAAACTTTTAAACATTTATTAACCCAAGAATGGGAAGATTTATCGTATTTATCGCTGCTATTAACGTTACCTGCTGAAATTTATTTAGCGGAACAAATGGAAGTCATTGATGTGGATGCCATTCATCAAGCGCGTGAGTTTGTTCAAGAACAATTAGCGATTAATTTACAGCCCCAGTTCTTAGCCTTTTATCAAAGCCACCATGAGAATATAGACACTTTAAATGCTTTGGCGATTGGCAAGCGGCGAATTAAAAATACGTGCCTAAGTTATTTGGTTAAAACGGAAACCACAGAAAATTATCAATTCATTACCGCGCAATTTAAAACTGCCACGAATATGACCGATCAAATTGCCGCTTTAGGGTTAATGGTCAATAGCCCACATCCTGATAAATCAATCAGTCTTGAGGCATTTTATCAACAATGGCAGCATGAAGATTTAGTCATTGATAAATGGTTTGCATTACAAGCCAGTGCTTGTTTACCTGATACGTTTGCAAAGGTTCA
>CAYROI010000126.1:0-3425 GCA_964425835.1 uncultured Methylococcaceae bacterium | reverse complement strand
TGCAGCTTATAGTGGTCTACGTCCTGGTGATATTATCTTGGGTGCAAATAAAAAAGCTGTTACTACAATAGACAGTTTAAATAAGGCACTTCAAGGTCAAGATAAAAAAATCCTTTTACGTATTAATCGTAAAGGACGCTTATTTTATTTAGTTATTCGTTAAATTAAAGTAGGGTGCATAAGCAAAGCGTCATGCACCCTACGGTATTTTGTCGTGTACAGGGTTAATTTTTCCCAGAATCGAAAACAAACATAGGGCCATAATGGGTATCGGTATAAAAATCTTGCCAAGGATAACCAGGATCTATAATAGGTTTGGTTGGTAATAACATGGTTGTGGTATCTATTATTCCCACGCTTAAACGCCCAAACATATTAATAAAACCTTTTAAAGTCCCGCCTGTTAGCCCAAAAAGTATATTGCTCTCATTACTTGTATTAATAATATTCTTAGGTATTTCTAGTATGGATACGCCAATATTTGCAAAACCTGTTGCCGCTTTTCTGCCGACAATTTGCCCATAAGACCGCTTTTGGACGTTATGATTAGCCACGCTTTCATTCGCATGAACAGAAGGTGATAGGGTTATTAATGTACTTATTAATAAGATTAAAAAGTAAGATGAAAAATATTTTTTCATGATAAATCCTGTAGAAAATTTAAGTTGAGTGAAAAGGATAATAAAACTTTAGCAATTTATTTTGCCTAAAAATATTGTATAACCGCTTATCATTGTTTACACTTGCGCAACAGTCAAGCGATATTAAAAAATAATACTCATGCTCACCTTAAAACAATTCAACGACTACGCCGAACAAGGCTATAACCGTATTCCTGTCAGCCGTGAAATTCTGGCGGATTTAGATACCCCATTAAGTGCGTATTTAAAACTTGCCGATGATGAATATTCCTATTTATTTGAATCGGTACAAGGCGGCGAACAATGGGGGCGATATTCAATTATTGGCTTGCCTTGTAAAATAGTCGTTAAAATTTATGGGAATTTAATTACTTTAGAAAAAGATGGGGAAATAACTGAATCATTTGAACATCCGCAGCCTTTACGATGGATTGACGAATTTAAAGCCTGCTATAGCGTGCCTGATATAAAAGATTTACCGCGTTTTAATGGGGGTTTGGTGGGCTATTTTGGCTATGAAACGATTGGTTATATTGAACCGAAATTAAAATCGTTTGATAAAGAAGATGAACTTGATTGCCCTGATATATTATTAATGGTATCAGAAGAGTTAGTGGTGTTTGATAATTTATCGGGCAAAGTAATTTTAATGACCCATGTGAACCCGGAAACACATAACGCTTATCATCAGGCACAACAACGGTTAGATGATTTAGTTTCTCGCTTACGTAATTTAAAAGTTCAGCCGCAAAAACATCATAACCCTAAAAAAGTCAACGAAGCCGATTTTATCTCAGGATTTACCGAGCAAGGTTTTAAAGCAGCGGTTTTAAAAGCAAAAGAATATATTACCGACGGTGATATTATGCAGGTGGTGTTATCTCAACGGCTCACGATTCCCTATACTGCATCCCCATTAAATTTATATCGTGCATTGCGTTGTTTGAACCCGTCGCCTTATCTGTATTATTTAAATTTAGGCGATTTTCATGTGGTTGGCTCATCGCCTGAAATTTTAGTACGTTTGGAAGATGATGTGGTTACGGTACGCCCGATTGCAGGCACGCGTCCGCGCGGGGCAACGCCTGAAGAAGATAAACAATTAGAACAAGACTTATTAGCCGATCCTAAAGAATTGGCAGAGCATTTAATGCTCATTGATTTAGGACGTAATGATGCAGGACGGGTATCCAAAACAGGGACGGTTAAATTGACCGAAAAAATGCTTGTTGAACGCTATTCTCACGTCATGCACATTGTTTCTAATGTCACAGGGGATTTAAACCCAGATTATGATGCCTTTGACGTTTTAGCGGCAACATTTCCCGCGGGAACGGTGAGCGGCGCGCCTAAAATTAGAGCAATGGAAATTATCGACGAACTTGAACCCATTAAACGCGGGGTTTATTCGGGGGCTGTTGGTTATATTTCATGGTCTGGAAATTTAGACACTGCCATTGCGATCCGAACCGCGGTTATCAAAGATGAAACCTTACATATACAAGCAGGGGCGGGGATTGTTTACGATTCTGTTCCTCAAAATGAATGGGATGAAACCATGAATAAAGCACGGGCGATATTTAAAGCGGTTGCCATGGCAGAATTAGGACTAGGAGCGTCTCAATGAAAGCGGTAAAAGTTGTCATGATTGATAATTATGATTCATTCACTTATAACTTAGTGCAATATTTTGCAGAATTAGGGGCGGATGTGACGGTGGTACGGAATGATGAAGTAAGTATTGCCGAGATGATTGCTTTAAATCCTGAAAGAATTGTGATTTCTCCAGGGCCTTGTACGCCGAAAGAAGCGGGGGTTTCTGTTGAAACGATTTTACATTTTGCAGGAAAAATACCGATTCTTGGGGTCTGTCTGGGTCATCAAAGCATAGGGCAGGCTTTTGGTGGCAATATTATTCATGCAAAACAGATTATGCACGGTAAAGTGTCGCCTATTTTTCATCAAAATCAAGGAGTTTTTAAAGATTTAAATAATCCTTTTACCGCAACCCGTTATCATTCTTTAGTGATTGAGCAATCCACTTTACCCGACTGTTTAGAAGTCACCGCATGGACACAAGATGAAGGGGGGGAGATTGATGAAATCATGGGGGTTCGCCATAAAACGTTAGCGATAGAAGGGGTTCAGTTTCATCCAGAATCTATTTTAACGGCGCATGGACATGATTTATTACGAAATTTTTTAACCGTTTAAATTGGTGTGTGAGGTGAAGAAAAATAAAAATCTGCCCGCGATTCGGTTTAAGGGGTTTGGTGGGGAGTGGGTGGAGATAAAACTTGATAATATATTTAATAAAATAAGAAATGCTTTTGTTGGAACGGCAACTCCATACTATGTTGCAAGTGGCAACTTTTATTTAGAGTCTAATAATGTAAAGGATGGAAAAATAAACAGAAAAAGTGAAATTTTTATTAATGATGAATTTTACAAAAAACAATCAGATAAATGGCTTAAAACTGGAGATATAGTTATGGTTCAGTCTGGTCATGTTGGACACACGGCTGTAATACCACCAGAGCTTAACAATATCGCAGCCCATGCACTGATAATGTTTACAGAACCAAAAGAAAAAATAGCACCTCACTTCTTTAATTTTCACTTTCAAACGGTTAAAGCTAAGAAAGAATTAGCTGAGATAACTACTGGTAATACAATCAAGCATATTCTTTCTTCTGAAATGAAAGAATATAAAATTTCATTACCTATAGAAAAAGAACAAACCAAAATCGGCAAGCTATTCCAACAACTCGACACCCTAATTAA
>CAYROI010000125.1:1183-3451 GCA_964425835.1 uncultured Methylococcaceae bacterium | reverse complement strand
GTCGTTCATGTTCTAGGAATTATCGCAGGCATTTTACTCATTTGTAAAATATAAAATAATGAAAAAAATAATTCTTTTAGTGCTAGTAATTATCTTCGCCTTGCGCTGGACTAATCATTCTCAAAAACCAACTATAAAAATTCCCCAAGAAAAACCAACGGCGATAAAACAGGAAAAATTAAAAACCCGTCCTATAAATAAAATTATCCCAGCGACACCTAAAAATTCAATCCCTGCTGACTATCAATGCGATGGAAAAACCACTTGTTCACAAATGAACTCTTGTCAAGAAGCAAAATTCTATTTACAAGACTGCGGTTTAAATCGACTTGATAGAGATCGAGATGGTATCCCCTGTGAAGGACGTTGGTGTTTTAAAAAACCCAATCAAGAATAAACTAATGTTTGGTTAATTTATCTAAATACCCCATTAAAAAAGCAGAAAAAACCATCGTTAAATGAATGACAACATACCAAAGCAGCTTATCATTATCGGTGGTTTCAATGTTCATAAAAACTTTAAGTAAATGAATCGAAGAAATAGCAACCACAGAAGCGGCTACTTTCATCTTTAACGAACCATAATCATGCGTGCCTAGCCAATCTAACTTCTCAGCTTTTTCACCAATATTCATTTCAGAAACAAAGTTTTCATAGCCACTAAACATTACGATAACGACCATGCCACCCACTAACACTAAATCAATAAGCGAAAGCACTTTTAAGACTAAATCACCTTCACTAATTTCAAGAATATAAGGTAAAAAGTGATAGAGTTCTTGAAAAAATTTAATGGATAAAGCAAATAAAGTTAGGCTTAACCCCATATAAATAGGGGCTAAAATCCAACGACTGTTATACATCAATCGTTCTGAAGTTTGTTCTATTTTAGTTTTTATATCCATTGTTAATTAACAATTCAAACGCAGGCTATATCCCCCACCCAACGCAATTACGTTGAAAAAGAAGAACCACAACCACAAGTTGTGCTTGCATTCGGGTTTCGAATCACAAATTGTGAGCCAGACAAATCTTCTTTATAGTCAATTTCAGCCCCTGTTAAATAGCCAATACTCATTGAATCAACTAAAACAGTCACGCCCCCATTTTCAACTTGCGTATCATCTTCATTAATTTCTTCATCAAAAGTAAAACCATATTGAAACCCAGAACAGCCACCACCTGTTACATAGACTCTAAGTTTTAAGTTATCATTCCCTTCATCCGCAATTAAATTGCTAACTTTAGTTGCTGCGCTATCTGTAAAAATAATAGGTTCTGCCATGTTCATTCCTCACGTAATAATAGAGGTTAAAATAAAATATCTAAACGTTATATCACAGCCTTAGGATAAGAGCCTAAGATATTTAATACTGTGACGTTTTGTTTTAAATTAGTTAATGCTTCAGCCACATTAACATCATCTTGATGTCCGTTTATATCAATAAAAAACACATAATCCCATAAACCTTGTCGCGACGGACGTGATTCAATATGCGTCATGCTAATCCCATGTTGAGAAAAAGGTTCTAATATCTTATGCAATGCCCCAGACTCATTGCCAATAGATAACACTAAAGAAGTCTTATCCAATCCCGTTGGTTCAGGTTGCTGCTGACCAATAATCATAAACCGTGTCGTATTATTAGGCTCATCCTCAATATTTTTTTCTATAATATTGATTTTATACAAGTCGGCTGCAACTTTACCTGCAATAGCCACTTGGTCATGTTTATCTTGTACTAATCGCACCGCCTCTGCATTACTGCTAGTAGCAACCCGTTCAGCATTAGGTAAATGCGTATCTAACCATTGGCGACATTGTGCCAGTGATTGTTGATGCGATAAAACTTGTTTTATTTCTGACAAATCACTGACATTACCCATCAAATTCTGATGTACACGTATTTCAACCTCACCACAAATTTTTAAAGGTGAAGTTAAGAAGCGATCTAAGGTATGCGCGATTACGCCTTCGGTAGAGTTTTCAACTGGCACAACGCCAAATTGACAATGATTCACTTCAACACTATTAAAAATTTCATGAATCGTGGCAACAGGTAAAGTATGGGCTGCATGACCGAAATGTTTAAATGCGGCTTGTTGCGTAAATGTTCCTTCAGGGCCTAAAAATGCCACTTCAAGTGGTTTTTCTAACGCTAAACAAGCCGACATAATTTCTCGAAAAAAAGAAACCATGGTATCCCCGCTTAAAGGACCTGGGTTTATTGCTCGAATACGGCGTAAGACCAAAGCTTCACGATCAGG
>CAYROI010000125.1:0-1083 GCA_964425835.1 uncultured Methylococcaceae bacterium | reverse complement strand
CGCATTCCACCAACTAAGCGATGCCCTTTTAAACCAATTAACCCATTTTCATTTGCACCTGCCAAAAAAGCCTTGTCTAATGCACTCTCTTTCAGTACAAAAGGAATATTCATTCGTGAACGATAAGCTTTTTCAACAGGGTTTGAATATAATTCTGACGTTTCTATGGCTTGATATAATTTAGTTGCCTGCGCAATATTTCGTTTTTCTATTGCCGCAATACCGCCTTGAGATTTCAACCATTTCATCACCAGACCCACTAAATACCAATTATATGTCGCAGGCGTATTCAGCATGGAATCATTATCAGCTTGCTTTTGATAATTAAATATATCAGGGAGCGATTGTTCAACCTCACCGATTAAATCATCCCGAACAATAACGACGACAACCCCACTAGGTCCCATATTTTTTTGCGTTCCCGCATAAATAATACCATAACGACTGACATCAACTGAGCGCGATAAAATATTGGATGACATGTCACAAACCAAAGGCATACTATTGATTTCAGGAATTTCTTGAAATTCAACGCCCTGAATGGTTTCATTACTTGTGTAATGTAAATAAGCGGCATCTGGGTCTAAGACCCAATCACTTACCTTTGGAATGTCAGTGAAATTTGAGGATTCCGCCGAGGCTGAAAGAATCACGTCACAATAATTTTTAGCGGCTTTGATCGCCTTTGTCGACCATGCACCTGTATTGACATAACAAGCTTTCGTTTTGCCACGTAAAATATTTTGAGGAATAAAAGAAAATTGTCCCGTTGCCCCACCTTGTAAAAATAAAACCTTATAATTATCAGGAATTGTCATTAATTCAATTAAATCTGCTTTAAATTCCTCAGCAATTGACATAAATTCTTTGCCACGATGACTCATTTCCATCACCGACATGCCCGTATTACGCCAATCTAATAATTCAGCTTGTGCTTGTTTTAAAACCTCATCGGGAAGTACGGAAGGCCCTGCGCTAAAATTAAATACTCTTGCCATTAAAATATCTCCTTGTTGATTAAATGTCGATTAATGGCACTATTCTATCATGTATTTTTTAATGAGAATCAAAGACGAAGGTCTT
>CAYROI010000124.1:0-3478 GCA_964425835.1 uncultured Methylococcaceae bacterium | reverse complement strand
GCATTAAAAAGTTTATGTTGTTGTTCGGGACTAATCCCTATTCCCGTATCATTAACTGCAAACTTAAGCGTTACACTATCTTCACAAGTTTCAAGTAGTGAGACTTGTAAGCTGACTTCACCTTGTGCGGTAAATTTAATGGAATTACTAATTAAATTTAATAAAACTTGTCGTAATCGAGTCGGGTCACTTACGATGACAGCAGGTACATCCGAATGCACAAAACACGTTAATTCAACCCCTTTGTTATGGGCTTTTTCTGCTAATAAAGCGGCGACATCTTCACATAATGGCAACAGTTCCATGTCAATATTTTCAATTTCCAAACAGCCTGCTTCAATTTTAGAAAAATCCAGGACATCATCAATCACATTAAGGAGTGCAGACGCTGAATTACGTGCCGTTCTTGCAAAGTCTTGTTGTTCATCTTGGAGCAAGGTGTCATCCAATAATTCCAACATGCCTAACACCCCATTCATAGAGGTACGAATTTCATGACTCATTTTAGCCAAAAAATTTCCCTTAGCTTCTGAGGCATCAATCGCATCTTGTCGGGCAATCGCTAATTCATGATTGTTTTGTTGTAAAGTTCGATCACGTGATTCAATTTCATCCATCATCTGATTAAACCCCTCAATTAAAGTACCGACTTCATCGTTAGCGGTTTTTCTTGCACGGTTACTAAAATCGCGGGTTTGGGTGACTTTTTTTGTTATTCGCGTTAATCTAAGTATCGGCGTAGTAATTAGTCGCTGTAAACGGACAGAAAAAAGCATAGCAACTAATAAAATACTGACGCTAATAATAATGAGTGCATGGACTAATTTCTGTGTTAGCTCATCTAAACGGCTTAAATCAGATTCAAGATAAATGCCCCCTATTTTTTCATTATCAATAATAATATCTTTAGCAATACGAATACTTTTTTTATCCACGATCACACTAGATATTGGCAAATAACTGGGCGGAATAATGTCTGTCTCTTGACGAATATACTGGGCTAATATTTGATGATTGGTTTTATAAAGTGCAACGGTAATAATACTCGGATCAGTACGTAAATTTTCCAACATTTTCCGCGCTCCGCTTTCATCTTCAAATATCACCGCAGCCGAACTATTCATCGCGGTTAATTCAGCAAAGGTATCCATATCTTCTTGTAAACGTTCAAGTAATAATTGCCGCCCACTATAAACTGTGGCAATGCTTGCACAAAGTAACGCCGTTGCGGTAATACTGGTAATCAGTATTAATAGCTTTTGGCTAATTGAACAATGAGGTTGTTTAATCTTTAATGACATGATCGGCAAGTGATAATAATTGGAAGCCTATATTTAGATGATTAGCTTTAGCAGAAGGTACGTTAATTGAAAAAGTTAGGCGGTTATTATGACTTCCTAATTCAATAATTCCCCCTTGTGAGGCAAATCCAACTTGTTCACTAATTGTTAGCGTAGATTGCTCATTTAATTTTTTAAGTTGTTCTATTGAATTGTTTTCTTTTGCATTAAGAAATAAAACATCACAATGTCCTGTAAAATTTTCTTGACCCAGTAAGCGAATTTTAATCGCTTTATCTTGTACTTTACGTTTTGTTAAAGGATCGAAAGCGGGATCATGATTTTGTAAACAGAGATTAAAATGTTCGGCCGTATTTCTAGTTGCATCTTCCCATTCAACAAATTTGATAAATTTATAAACAGCCCCTGCGATAACTTTTTGCTTTTGCGTTGGTTGATAGTTTTCGGCAATACTTGCAACAGAGCTTGTGGCAAACAGCAGAATAGATAATAATGCGACTGATAAACAGGGCATTATTTTTTTAGTTAGAATGTCCATTGCCACCCCGCCGATATTTTCCAATCCATTTCTAATTGAGGGCCATCTAATGATTGATAAACAGGCAAACCAATTTCTACGCCCAAATGTTGTCCTTTAAATAGACCTTGTGGATCGTATAATTCAACGGATAACAATAAATCTATTCGTTTGCCACCACGAATTTCAGGGTTTGCAGTAGGCATCATTTTTGGGTTTAACTCAGGGTCAGCACCTTTAATATTGCCCCACCATTGCCCATTCATTCGTAATGAAGTGCTAATCCAATTAGTCCAAATGCGAGAAACCCACAACGAACTATCTAGTCGATCACCTAAACGATAATGATCGCTATTTTTACCTGTTCTAATCGTCCCTATCATTTGAGTACCCCAGCCCCAATCTTGCGTTAGTCCTGTATAGCTAATACCTGGTAAAAAATCGAATGTTCCCGACCCTAATTGCATCGGATAAGGCAGCTTTTGATGCAAGCCCACCGGGGTATCATCATGTTTATTAATTGATCCTGTCGGTAGGCTAAGTCCGCCTTTCAGGCTAATAATATGCTCGTCCCATTTGGTTCTAAAGGCCACCGCATTAACCATCAGTTTTAAATCCCCCAGTCCTTCAGATTTAGTTGTAAAGCGTTTTCCTTTTCGATTGACTAAGGTCATGGCATTACGAAGATAAGGCATCATTGCCATTAAGGTTATATCATCTGTCGGTGCGTACATGAGCGAGGCCATGTGCATTTCCATATCCATCGCGGTGGGTGCAATTTTGTATTGTTTTAAAACATCGGCATTACTAATCTGCTGTTCTGCTGATAGATTCCCTTGCATCCCCATGTGCATAAAACGATAACCCACCATCCATTCGTCTTTTTTATGAATATGTGCTTCTAAAATATTTACCGCATTCACATCAAGTGGAATCTTTAAGAGTTCTTCTAAAGGTGTATCAAAAAAGTCTTCTTTATCCTCATTGGCTAAGGCTGAAATCGCTAATGAGAAAAACAGACTGGAAATCCATATAAATTTTCCAATACAGGGCTTACGCATTCAATTATTCCTTATAAAATAATTAGTTATATCTATGATAAATTGTAGCGAAATTAGGAATAAATTAAAATGCGGCATTTTGCCACGTGACAATATGTCGCAAAGAATGGCATAATTATTGAATGATTTGTAGGTTGATCTTTTAAAAAAAGAGAGGAAATAAGCGCGTAGAATGTAGAATAGCTTTTTTTTGTGTTATATGACTTATAAAATATAAGCCATATAACTTAATTTTTAAGATTGGTTTGGTTTATTGTTCTGTAATATTAAGAATAATTAAGTTTAAAGTGTTAAGCGAATGCCAACCCAACCTGCCCTAGGCGCACCAGGAGAGACAAATTGACCGTTATCAAATTCATTGCCTAAGACTTCTGCCGCGTCCCCATAAACACCAAATGATTTATATTGACGATCAAAAATATTATTAATACTGCCAAATAAAGTGATATTGTCGGTAATTTCGACTTCCGTACGCGGGGGGTGTGGGGGCTGAGGGTGAGAAACCCTTGGCTAACCCGATTAGCTGTTTTTTCTTGCATTAAGTAAATATTTACGCAGTTTTCTTTCGCTTCGCATAACGTAAAGTATATATACTTTAT
>CAYROI010000123.1:1296-3560 GCA_964425835.1 uncultured Methylococcaceae bacterium | reverse complement strand
TTGCAGACGCATTCGCCACCGTCGCATCCAAGTCCGCTTTAGCCGCAGTAACCTCAGCCGCCCCATCAGTTGCCGCATTGGTCAACTTCGCGAACGCCGTTTTCGCCACGGCCACATCATCTGACTTCAAAGTTTCGGCAAAATACTTAGAAACCACATTTTTATTCACAATTAATGCCGCATCCAACTTACCTTGCGCAGTCGTATTGGCTTTTGCCCCTTTGATAATCTCAATAATCGCATTATCTTTACTTAAATTACCCGCATCAACCTTACCGACCCAGAAAGTTAACCCTGCCTTATCAAAAGGACGTCCTAAAAGATTGGTATAAATCGCAGTAATAAAATCCGTGGTTGATTGGGTTGCAGGATAAAGCGCTGTATATTCCGTTGCTTTTGACATGTCCGTAGCAATTTTTTGCAAGGCAAATAATTCCTTAGCGGTATCGGTTGCTGTTGCATCCGCTGACGCTAAATACGTGTCAAAAGATTTTTGCCAAAAAGTAAACCCTGTCGCATCGGCGGCACGATTAAAGTAAGCAGAATATAACTCAAGAACGCTATCCGATTGAGCTGCTGTAGCCATTTTAGACTCCTAAAAAATAAACAAAAAAAATTTCAAATAACGAAAACGCCGTCAATTGAGTTAGCTATCGTTAGACTCAAATAATAACATAGCAAACCTTGATGTCAAAATATTACAACGTAATCTGTAGGCTTAATCACAAAACATTTGCCTGCAACCATTGATTAATGGTTTCCAACGAAGCCGCCGTAATCATCCCTGTTGCCTTCTGAAATCGAATCCAATTGGCAACATAAGCATAACGCACATCCAACAAATTTTTACGCGCTTCAAACAGCCGTTGTTGCGAAAATAACACATCACTAATCGTTTGCACCCCATAACGAAATCCCTTTTGCATCGCCTCACTGGCTTTAATTGCCGACTCAACCGCCTTAGTCGCCGCCTCAATACGCCGAACACTCGCATTAGTACTTAAAAACGCCTCCCGCGTCTCCTTAATCACCCCGCGCAAAATCGCAATCTTCTTTTGCCGCGCAATTTCCCGATTCTTCGCCGCCTCATCCGCCCGTGCTAAAGTACTGCCGCCTGCAAACAACGGTAACACGATATTAATCGCCGCGACCTTTGTCCCTGTATCAGAAGACTGCGCATTATCAAATCCCAGATTTGATTGATAATAATTTAATTGCAAATCAACCACAGGCAAATGTTGCGCATGAACCTCCCAAACTTGATAATCAGCCGCTTCAATCGCAATTTCTTGGGCTTTTAAACCCGCATTAAACTCCCGTGCTTGCAACTCCCGTTGTTCCAAAGACCCCGATAACGCCACAAAATCAATATCATCACGCAAACCATCTAATTTATTAATCCTTTCCCCTGTCAACTCAGTTAAACCTTGTCTCGCAACATCTAACTGCGTTTTAGCATCGACTCTATCGGCTTTCAACAAATCTAATTTAGCCTCCATTTCATAAACATCAGTAATCTTGACTAATTGTTTCTCAAATTGACGCTGTAATTGTTGTAACTGTTTTTCGGTAATTACGATCTCACTATCTAATAAGGATAAACCATCTTGCGCGCTCAACACCGCAAAATAACGTTCAACCGTCGTTTGCATTAAAATTTGTTCAGCCTCCTTATTCGCTTGCACATATTGATCGACCACCTTATCCGAACGAATCCAATTTAAAACCTTCGGCACATCAATCAAAGATTGACTTAAACTTAAAGTATAACGCTGTCCCTTAAAGCCATCATCTGCCTTAGTTTTTAAATTTCGACGCGCATTTAAAGATAAATTAGCCGTGGCATTCACTTGCGGCAATAATGCACCACCCGCCTGCCAATGTTGTGCCTCACCGACACCAATTTGTAAACGCGCGGTTTTAACATTGGGGTCAGCTTGCTGGGCTTGTTGATAAATTTCCACTAAATTTTGCGCTTGTAAAGCTGAAAAAGGCAATAACACTATTGGGAGAATTAAATATAACTTGTTCACATGATACCTTATGGCAGTTATGGGGTTATCGCTAATAAACTTTCTAGGCTTTTAGCGGTTAAAATATTTTCTACCCACAAATCTAATTGATTTTTTTCAGCGGTTTTAATTTGTTGCTCGACTGAATCAGATAAAGCCCCAAATTTTAACTTTAATAGGGTTAATAAGGTTTTTACCTCACCTTTAACCTCCCCTATTTCCTTGCCTATTTCCTTACCTATTTCCTTACCT
>CAYROI010000123.1:0-1196 GCA_964425835.1 uncultured Methylococcaceae bacterium | reverse complement strand
CCTATTTCCTTACCTCGGGCTTCTCCAATTGCTTCAATACTTGTGATATAAGGCATGTTAACCCCCTCCTCTATTTCATTTATTTTAAGACTTAGTTTTAATTCCAATGCCGCAGGTAATCTTAGCATCCAGTCAATTAATCGAAATAACTCTTTAATATCCTGCGCTTGATAACCGCGTTGATACAACAATCGCACTATATTAAATTTATTCGCATAACGTTGCTCAGGATTATCACAATTATGCGCCGCTAATTGTGCTAAAATAATCACCGAAAACGGGTTAGTTATCGCTTCTAATTCGGTTGTTTTGTCTGCCCAATCTTGTTGTAAATTAATCACAGGAAAATTAAAGCGTAGTTCAGTCTCCCATAAAACTTTTTGATACTGTCCTAAATTTTGACTATTTTTTTGATTCGTCAAAATGGCAAAACTGGCTATTTTTTGCTTAGGAAAATAATCAGTCAACCGATAATGATAACGATACATCCGTTCATTAAAATCAGTTGCGGCTTTTCCTTGAATTTCAATATGAATCAAAACCCATTTTTCTTCCCCTTCCCGCGTCATCACTTTAACCAATTTATCGGCATAATTCCTGTTAGAATCTGCGCTGGAAATAATTTTTTGTAGCTCAGTATTTAAAAATTCCAGCGACTGATTCCAATCTATTTGGGCATGCACATGAGGAAAGAGCAGCAACATAAAGTCTGAGAAATAATGTTCCAAGGCTTCTTTCCACGGAGAATCGTAATCGGTTTTTGTTTCTATCGTATTCAATTTATTCCTCAATCCCTACGTTATTAACCACTTATTTTATACTTTAATCTTATGTTTAACAAACTATTACCTGACCATTTAATAAAAGGTCAATCAGCAGAACAACAAGCTTATGATTATTTATTAACTCAGGGGTTAAAACCTGTTTGCCGAAATTTTAGTTGTAAACTGGGCGAGCTTGATTTAATTATGAATGATAAAGGAACATTGGTTATCATTGAAGTTCGTTTTCGTAAAAATGATGCTTTTGGTGGGGCTTTGGAAAGCATTACCCCGAAAAAGAAAATGCGTATAATAAAGACGACACAATATTATCTGATGTCCCACACAGTTAATAGCCCGATTCGCTTTGATGTGATTGCTATTTCTCCTAAGCAGGGGTTAAATTGGGTTCAAAATGCGTTTCAATGCAATTTA
>CAYROI010000122.1:1348-3570 GCA_964425835.1 uncultured Methylococcaceae bacterium | reverse complement strand
GACAGTCCATTGAACTCAATTCAAAAATAGCTTTTGCAAAATCATACCAACTACAAACCCCTTCGTTACTATAGTGGAAAATTCTAAAATCTGGGTGTTGTTGTTTTAAGCTAGGCTCTGAAACAATAGCTAAAATAGCTTTAGCTAAATCGGACGCATAAGTCGGTGTACCAATTTGGTCAAAAATAACCCCTAATTCATCACGATCCTGTCCTAATTTAAGCATGGTTTTTAAAAAATTATTGCCGTATTCTGAATAAAGCCAGCTTGTACGAATAATTATCCCTAAAGGGTTAATTGATTGAATTGCGTGTTCACCTTTTAATTTCGTTTGACCATAAATACTTTGAGGGCAGGGTGTATCTGTTTCTACGTAGGGTCTAAAATTTTCACCATTAAAAACGTAATCAGTGCTGATATGAATTAAAATCGCCGCTTGTTTTTTTGCAATTTTAGCTAAGGTTTCAACAGCGGTTTCATTAATTAAAGTCGCTAATTCCGTATCTGATTCGGCTTTATCAACAGCAGTATAAGCGGCACAGTTAATAATAACTTCAAATTGTTGCTTAGAAAAAAATTGATTAATAGATTCCGTTGCGGACAAATCACAGTGTGTTCGCGTGATAAAGGTGATTTGATAATCTTTATAATTGGATTGAATCGCTTTAATGGATTGTCCAAGCTGTCCATTGGCACCAATAACAAGGATGTTTTTTTTTGCAGTCATAATTTATGAATAATAATCTGTATTATAATCAAATAATTCGTTCGTTTCGGATAAAGTCAATTGTTGTTTATCTTTCTCTGAAAGCTTTAGTTGGTCTTTAGGTAATTTCCAATCAATATTAATCGCCGTATCATCAAAAGCAAGCCCCCGATCACAGTCGGGCGCATAATAATTATCAACCTTATAAGCAAAAATAGCCGTTTCACTTAGAACCACAAAGCCGTGTGCAAAACCTCTAGGGACAAACAATTGATGTTTATTTTCTGAACTAAGTAATGCCCTCACATGTTGACCGAAGGTTGGACTTCCTTTGCGAATATCAACGGCTATATCAAGTACTTCACCAGTAATAACACGGACTAATTTGGATTGGGCGTAAGGACTCAATTGAAAATGTAATCCGCGTAAAACGCCTTTAGATGATTTAGATTCATTATCTTGAATAAAATTAACCGAATAACCTAAAGCCTCCTCAAATAAATCTTGTCTAAAGGTTTCGACAAAATAGCCACGGGTATCACCATGTATTTGAGGTTGGCATAGTATCACTTCGGGAATGGCTTGGGGTATAAAGTTCATCTATCGTCCTATTCTGCAATTTTTAATAAGTATTGACCATATTGGTTTTTGAGCAAAGGTTCTGCAAGTTTTAATAATTGAGATTTATCAATGTAACCTTGCTCATAAGCGATTTCTTCTAAGCAGGCTATTTTAAGTCCTTGGCGTTTTTCGATGGTCTCAATAAAAACCGAGGCCTCAAGAAGGCATTCATGTGTGCCTGTATCTAACCAAGCCATGCCTCGTCCCATTATTTCTAATTTAAGCCGTTGTTCCTCAAGGTACATTTGATTAACTGAAGTTATTTCAAGTTCACCACGTGCCGAAGGTTTCACTGTTTTAGCTTTTTTAATCACATCATTAGGGTAAAAATAAAGCCCCGTTACTGCATAATTACTTTTAGGTGTTTTAGGTTTTTCTTCTAAGCTAATAACATTACCTTGTTTATCAAATTCAGCAACACCATAATCCTCTGGAGTCGCAACCCGATAGCCAAATACAGTTGCTTTCTCTATATTATTTGCATTGATAACCGCTTGTTTAAGCAATTGAGTTAAATTATGTCCATAGAAAATATTATCTCCCAGAATCAAACAAACATCCTCATCGGCAATAAATTTTTCACCTAACAGAAAAGCTTGTGCTAATCCATCGGGTGAAGGTTGAGATATATATTTAAACTGCATTCCAAGATCAGTGCCATCGGCTAATAATCGTTGGAAGCTTGCTTGGTCTTCGGGGGTTGTAATAATTAAAACCTCACGAATTCCTGCTAACATTAATACAGAGAGTGGATAATAAAGCATGGGCTTATCATAGAGAGGGACAAGTTGCTTAGAGACGCCTTTTGTTATTGGGTACAGTCGTGTGCCTGTTCCCCCTGCAAGAATAATTCCTTTCATATAATAACCTTTTATTTTTGAATTTATATTATAAT
>CAYROI010000122.1:0-1248 GCA_964425835.1 uncultured Methylococcaceae bacterium | reverse complement strand
TTTCTATTTTCTATTTTCTATTTTCTATTTTCTATTTTCTATTTTCTATTTTCTATTTTCTAACTTGAAATTTTAACCCTATTAAAGTATCCTTACAATGGAATTTAGGGTAAACACTTTTAGTGATCTTTGCTCTACATTTTCAGAGCATTTATCTTTTTTCTTAAGTTTATGCTGTGAAAGTATAATTATAAACTAAAAAATTTAAGGAATAATATTATGGCCGATTATCAGGAATCGTCCTCGACGACGATTGAAAATTTTACAAGCTCGACACTCTCTACAGAGACCGTCACGGCAATTACAAGTGCGTTAACTACAACGCAAACGGTTAATGTTGTTACAGTTATTGAAACTACAACTGTATTTACAGCCACAGAAAATATTGTGGTTACCGTTGATCCTAATTTTACAGGTGATTTAAATCTTGCTGCAGGGGACGTTGATGTTATTGATGGCTCAAGCTCAGATAAAGGTTTGGATATTGATTTTTCTGCTAAAGGAAAATCGGCCGAACAACCGCAAAATGTAACGGTTGGTAGTGATTTTGATGATAAGGTTGTTAGTAATGATAACCAACAAATTGTTGAAACAGGTAAGGGGCATGATAGTATTTCCACGGGTGCTGCGGGTGATTCTGTTAATGCGGGTGAAGGTAATGATAGTATTGCAGCAGGTGCAGGTAATGATAGTATTAATGCGGGTGCAGGTGATGATAGTATTGCAGCAGGAACAGGCGATGACAGTATCAGCGTAGGCACAGGTAATGATTCTGTTGATGGCGGCACTGGATTTGATGTTGTTGCAGTAACCTCATCATTTTCACAACAAACCACAAGCTTCAATGGTTCAATATTTACGAGTACGGATTCGGCTGGTAATACGGTGACCATTGAAAATACGCAAGTGATTACCTTTGGCACGAATTACGAGGAATCTCAATTTATTCTCGGTAATGCCAATCAAAAAGCGATTGCAGGTTTATTTGGGGTCTTCGGTCGTAAAGCAGGGGTAGCAGGACTTAAATTCTTTACTGAAGCAGGGGATAATAGCCCAACAGGTCTTAGTGATGTTGCTCAATCATTATTAACTAGTACAGAAGGACAAGAATTAAATAATGCTAATAGCACAACTTTTGTTACGAGCTTATATAGTAGTTTTACACAAAGAACGGCCACGACAACAGAAACGACATTCTGGACGGACTCTTTAGATTCAGGTGCAACCACCAAATCTCAAGTGATGTCT
>CAYROI010000121.1:0-3585 GCA_964425835.1 uncultured Methylococcaceae bacterium | reverse complement strand
ATTCACTGCAGAAAAAGGCGGCGGTGCAATGCTAAATAATCGTAAAATCCGTGTTACGCAACCGAATAGCCTTAAAGGTACTTTATTGGGTACAGGGTTTCCGTTTAAATCAAAGAAAAATTTAGAGGCTTATTTGGGGATGTTCTCAGCTTTAGTGGGTGATACGGCGGGGATTCGTCGCGCAGGCGCTGCTGCATTAGATTTAGCCTATGTTGCCGCTGGGCGATTAGATGGCTTTTGGGAAATTGGCTTGCAACCTTGGGATATGGCAGCAGGTATTTTATTAATTCAAGAAGCAGGCGGGGTGTTGACTGATTTTTCATTTAAAGATCAGTATTTTCAATCAGGAAATATCATTGCAGGAAGTCCTAGAATGCACCAGTTGATGTACAAAGCAATTGAACCACATTTGACAGATAATTTAAGGTAAGCCGTTTTCTATAAAAAAACCGCCTTATTTTTAATCATCAGGCGGTTTTTTTAGATCTAAATAATTAAAAGAGCTATGCCATAGCATGAACTCTTTTATTTAATCGACTTTTATTACGTGCCGCCTTATTCTTATGGATAAGTCCTTTAGACACAGCAGAATCAATAATAGGAACAGCCGTATTATAAGCGACTTGTGCTTCCTCTTTATTACCTGATTCAACGGCTACAATTACTTTTTTAATAAATGTGCGTAGTTTGCTACGTTGTCCTGCGTTGCGAATACGGCTTTTTTCTGCCTGACGCGCTCTTTTTTTAGCTTGTGCTGTATTAGCCATAATGACCCGATTCATGCTATAGGTTGTAAGAACCCTACATTATCCTTGTTAAATGTTATCATTGTCAATAAGATAAATAACTTTCGGATACTATTTTGAGTAAAAAACTGTTTAAATCAACAGCGGTAGTCAGTGGAATGACGATGATTTCAAGGATTTTAGGCTTTATTAGGGATATGCTATTTGCACGAATTTTTGGGGTCGATTCAGGAACGGATGCTTTTTTTGTGGCGTTTAAAATTCCTAACTTTTTACGACGCTTATTTGCAGAAGGCGCATTTTCTCAAGCCTTTGTCCCTGTATTAGCCGATTATAAGGAACAGGGGACGAAAGAAGCCTTAAAATTATTTATTAATAGAACCGCAGGTGCGCTTGCATTAATTTTAATGATAGTGACAATTATTGGTATGATTGCCGCGCCTTTATTAATTATGTTGTTTGCGCCAGGTTTTATGTGGGAAGGGGGACAATATGACCTTGCCGTGCAAATGTTACGGATTACTTTTCCGTATTTATTTTTTATTTCTTCTGTGGCTTTTGCAGGCGGCATTTTAAATTCTCACGGACAATTTGCTGTCCCCGCTTTTACCCCCGTTTTTTTAAATTTGTGCATGATTGGCACGGCAATTTGGTTATCCCCTTTAATGCCTGAACCGATTACGGCTTTAGCATGGGGCGTTTTTATCGCAGGGATGGTGCAATTAGCATTTCAATTCCCAGCTTTAATGGCTTTAGGCTTAGTTCCTCGTCCGCAATTTGGATTTAAAGATCCAGGCGTTAAACGAATTATGTCGTTGATGTTACCTGCTATTTTTGGGGTATCCGTTACACAAATTAATTTATTAATAGATACGTTATTGGCTTCATTTTTAACCGCAGGTAGCGTGTCATGGCTTTATTATTCAGATCGGTTAGTTGAATTTCCCTTAGGGCTTTTTGGTATTGCCTTGGCAACCGTTATTCTACCGAGCTTGTCTAAAAATCATGCAGCAAAAGATACGCAGGGCTTTTCGCGTTCACTAGATTGGGGCTTACGCTTAGTTTTATTAATTGGTTTACCCTCTTCTATTGGATTATTTTTATTAGCAGAACCCATGCTGTCAACCTTATTTAAATATAATGAATTTGGTATCAGTGATGTGCAAATGGCAGGAAAAAGCTTAATGGCTTATTCTGTTGGCTTGTTGGGTTTCATTTTAGTTAAAATTCTAGTCCCAGGGTTTAGTTCACGTAAAGATATGAAAACGCCTGTCCGTTTTGGTATTTATGCGATGATCGCTAATATGATGTTTAATTTCATTTTATTTTATCCAATGGGTCATGCTGGATTGGCTTTAGCAACGTCCTTAGGGGCATTTTTTAATGCCAGTTTATTGCTAAAACGATTATTAAAAGATAAGTTTTATCAGCCATGCCAAGGATGGCCAGGGTATTTATTAAGACTTGTTTTGGCAAATGGGGTAATGGCAATAGGATTATATTATTTTGTTGATAAAACCCAATGGTATGACTGGCAGGCGTTAGATAAAATCATACATCTTGCGATGGTGATTATTTTAGCGGCATTCGTTTATGCGATCGTATTATTATTAGTGGGACTCAGACCGCATCATTTATCACCTAAAATAGTTGAGATGGTTTCATTGGCTAATCATAAAAAGGTGAGAAAAAATCCCAAGAAATTAAATAAACGACAATTGTTAAAACAACAACGCCGTCGCGGGCGTAAAAAATATTAGGATAATACGGATGACAGTTACTTTAAATAATCGTTGGCAACAACAATTAAACGACGCGTTTAAATCTATTAGTACACTTTGTGATTATTTAGAACTTGATGCCAATGACATTTTTTCAAATGAAGCGCATTTGAACTTCCCTTTACTGGTCCCAAAAAGTTTTGCTGAACGAATGGAAAAAGGCAACCCTAATGATCCTTTACTAAAACAAGTTTTACCTGTTAATGAAGAGATGCAAACGGTGGCAGGTTTTGGTCTTGACCCTGTTGGTGATTTAGAAGCCATGGCAGAAACGGGTGTTATTCATAAATATCAGGGGCGTGCCTTATTGATTAATACGGGAAGTTGTGCGATTCATTGTCGCTATTGTTTTCGGCGCAATTTTCCTTATAGTGATTTTCAATTAAGCAATCAAAAACAAAAACAAGCGATTAGCTATTTGCGTGAACATGCCGATATTAGTGAAGTCATTTTAAGTGGCGGTGATCCGTTATTATTATCTGATGCTAAATTGACGACATTCATCTTGGAAATAAATAAAATAGCGCATTTAAAACGAATTAGAGTGCATAGCCGCGTACCGATTGTCTTGCCTGATCGGATAAGCGATGATTTAATTAAAACGCTGAAATATTCAGCTAAGCAATTGATTATGGTCGTTCATTGTAATCATGCCAATGAATTAAATATTGAGGTCGCTAGTGCTTGCGAAAAAATGCGCCAAGCAGGCATTATGCTGTTGAATCAAAGTGTCTTACTTAAAGATATAAATGATAATGTTTTGCAACTTGCTCAGTTAAGTGAAAAACTATTGCGTTTAGGTATTTTGCCGTATTATTTACATTTATTAGATAAAGCCGCAGGAACAGCTCACTTTGAAGTCTCACAATCTACAGCAATATTATTAATGCGACAATTACAAGCACAGTTACCAGGTTATCTCGTTCCTAAACTGGTTAAAGAAGAAGCAGGGGAAGTCGCAAAAACAATTATTTATTAAAAAACCAAGCGCGGGAAAATAAGCCCGTATTGATTACTTTATAAACAATAACACTGGCATTGTCTTGATTAGGGTTATC
>CAYROI010000120.1:0-3634 GCA_964425835.1 uncultured Methylococcaceae bacterium | reverse complement strand
CCGTATTGATTACTTTATAAACAATAACACTGGCATTGTCTTGATTAGGGTTATCTTTAGAGCGAACCTTTGCAAGCAACTCATTGGATAATATTTCCATATCATCGCTTTGATACTGCTGTAAAACAGCACTAATTTGAGAAGTAGTTAGCGTTTCTAACCCATCACTGGCAAGTAATAAAATATCATTATTCAATAATTCAAAGGGCTTTTTAGGCGCATCAATCAAAGCGATTATTTTGCCATTTAAGACGGAGCGTAAACTGTGACGTAAGGGTTCATTTTTTGCCGCTTCCTGAGTCATTTCCCCTAATTCAACCATTTTTTCATAAACACTTGCCATAGAATGATTTTGATTAAGACGAATTAGGGTTTCGTTTCGATATAACCAAAATGGTGAATCGCCAACACTCACCCAATGTAACTGCTTCTTATGAATATGCGCCACTAATAACGTTGTTCCCATCCCTTTAAGCTCTGGCTGTATGGAAACGCGGGTTGCCAGTGCATTATTTGCCATCTCTAATCCTTGTTGTAATCGACAACCAATATTTTTTGGGTTATTTTGATAAGTCATCAAAAAGTGTTGAACTACTAATTGACTCGCCTGCTCACCTCCCCTATGTCCACCCATACCATCCGCCAACAGCAATAACGAGGCTTCATCCTCGGCTGTTGAAATCGTGTGTATTGTATCTTCTTGTTTTTCCCGTTGACCGAGCAGTTGCTTCGCCGCACAGAATGTTTTCATTATTCTACGACTTGATTAATCAGCATGGCAAAAGGTTTCCCGCCATGCACAGCAACTTTTTCAGCTTTAATAAAAAAATCCCCTTTAGTCGCACGAGGTTGACCTGCAAATGAAACCCGTGCCGTAATATCAACAAATTCAACCGAGGACAGGTTAGCAGAAGGCATGGGTGATTTAGTATCATCTAAAATAATTGTTTTAGGTAATGCTTTAACCTGTAGACGTTCCGCCGCTAATGGCATTCTGCCCCCTGATTTTTGAGCAAAAATAAAAATAACGTCATCCCCTTTTGTTTTCGCTTTTAATTCAGGGCTAATATCTAATTTAATTTCAATACGGGCTGAAACAGTCGATTTTGTTTTAGTGCTTGTTTTTGTCGAAGAACGCGCAATAGTTTTTTCACCTAACTTAGCCCTAGTTTGCGCAATCACAGGTTCAAGAAAACTACTAAGCAAATGTTGATTTGCCTTAATCTTCGCTTTTTCCCAAATTTTAACAGCACCTTTTAAATTACCCGAAGAATAAGTATCAATCCCTTTAATAATTAAAGATGACGATTCCAATGGATCTAACGCAAGTGCCGCTTGCATTGCTTTTTCAGTTTCAGGCGTAATCACCTCACCTGCCGCTTGAAATAACATTTGTGCATAAGACCCTGTCACGGCCGCAAGGCTGGGGTCATCTTTTGGCATTTGTTTGATGGCAGCGGCAAAGGCTTCTGCCGCTTTAGCAAATTTCCCAATCGCAGAATAGGTATTCGCTAATAAAAACCATTTTTCTAAATCTTTAGGATTTTTCTCAAGTTTTTTCTTAAGCATGACAATAATTTTGTCAAAACTTGGGGCAGGTTTTCCATTTGCAACCTGTGGTTTATCAGCCGCTTGAGCATCCATCGTTAGTGATAACGCAAAATCATCACTGCGCCCCGTTTTTAAATAAATGCCAAAACTAATTCCAATGACAAGTAAAGAAATAACACTAGAAGCCATCCAGTGCGTTCCTTTGACTAAAACAGGTTGTAAAGGTCGACCTACATGATGGGAAACATCCGTTAATAAGGATTTTTCGAGTTCAACTTTAAGTTGTAAAAAGGTTTCTTCACTCAAATTACCTTGTGATTTTTCGTGTTCTAATTCACCTAAACGTTGTTTAAAAATATCAATATTTTGTTGTTTATCCCCTAAATTTACCTCAGTATTACGTGGTCTTATTAATGGAAAAAATATAATCGTGATTGCAACAAGCAATAATCCTATAAAACTCAACCATAATTCAATCATTATTTTTTCTCATTGTTAGAATTTAATAAAGTGGCTAAGGTTTGTTGTTGAGTTTGATCCAAATCTATCTGACTATCACTTGCCGATCTTTTTTTAAATCGCTGACGTAAAATTAACCCGATAACAATAAGCCCGATTAGTAACAATAAAATAGGGCCATACCAAAGCAATAAAGTTTGCCCTGTCACACGTGGCTTATATAAAACAAACTCGCCATAGCGTTCAAGCATATAATCAATAATCATTTGATCCGATTTATCTTGTTCTAACATTTGGTAAACTTTCATTCGTAAATCAGCGGCGATTGCAGAATTTGAATCAGCTAAGTCTTGATTTTGGCATTTAGGGCAGCGTAATTCTTTAGTCAACGTATGAAAACGAATTTCTTTTTCCTTCTCTGTAAATTCATAGGTATCAATCGCAGCAAAAACAGTACTTGAGATAAGCGTTAAAATAATTATTAAAAACTTATTCATCAATCATCCCTTTTAATTTTTGCCAAACTTCATCAGTAACGCCACCAACATGACGATATTTTACGATGCCATTTTTATCTAACAAATAAGTTTCAGGTGCGCCATAAACCCCTAAATCTAACCCTAACATACCCTTTTCATCATAAATATTAAATTGATAGGGATTACCTAGCTGTTGCAACCAATTTAAAGCCGCTTCTCGATTATCTTTATAATTCAGTCCAATAATTGGGATTTTATTTTCTTGCGCCATTCTGAGCAGTTGGGCATGTTCGTGGCGACAAGAAGGACACCACGTCGCCCATACATTAACTAAAACAGGCTGACCAATCAAATCTGCATTTGTTGCAATTTTATTGGCATTTTCTACGGTTTCTACCTTAAAATTAGGGAAAGGTTTACCAAGAAGAGCTGAGGGTAATTCGGTTGGGTCAATGCTTAAACCTTTCCATAAAAACGCCCCTAAAACAATAAATAAACCTAGGGGGATAAATAATAACCCTCTTTTCATGAATAATTCCTAAATAGCTATTTAAATATATAATTTAAGTTTAACTTAGTTAAGTTTGAAGCTTCTCTGCCAGCCACATTTTAATAATAGCTTGACGATTAACCCCAATATGCTGAGCTTCTCTATCTAATAATTGAATCATCCAAGCTGGAAAGTCAATATGGATTCGTTTTGATTCTTCATTAAGTCCTTTACTTTTTGATGTATCAAAACAATCTAATATATCTTCTTTATTATCATCAAATTTTCTATCTAATTTTGATTTTTTCATAAAATTCAATCTCTTGTTTTCGTGATCTTCTTACCGATATAATTCTAACAATAGAATTTCTGTAGGTTATTATTGCTGAGTAATGTTTTGAATTTATTTTTCCAAATACTAAATATCTGTTTTCATTTTTATTATTTAAGGCGGGGATTTCAATAGGGTAAGGATCGTTCCATAATTGTTTTTCTTTTTAAAAATCAATGCCATGTTTTAATTTGTGACTTGTACCTTTATTTCCGTCATACTCGAAATTTATTTAACTTACTCAATTTCATTGATAATTTCATGCTTAATAAAAACTAGATTTTTATAAATTAATTTCAAATCATTTATTTTAGTAGCATCAAA
>CAYROI010000119.1:0-3757 GCA_964425835.1 uncultured Methylococcaceae bacterium | reverse complement strand
AAACTGATTAACAAATAGGAAATAAGTAAAGTACGATGAATAGTCATTTAAAAAGACAACCGCTGATTAAAATCATTTCTCTGAGTTTGTTTTTGTTGGTTCATAATCCAAGTTTCGCTGACAATAGTCCATTGGTAAATTATCGCTGGGGGAGAGGTCTCTCCTTATAGAACGACTATACATTGATTTACTGGTTTCAAATAGTCTTACTTTCCAACTAGGAAATCTCCCTTGCAGCTGATTAATAATTTTTTTATCTATTGTGCGTCCATTTTTAAATTTAGCTTACGTTGTAAACCCTGATTGCTGCAACAATGCCATTGTAACTTGCTCACAAGGTTTGGCAGCCGCTTCACCTTTCATTAAGCGTTCCATATATCGGGCTAATAAGTCCACTTCTATATTTACTTTTGAGCCGACATCATCTTGCGCTAACGTCGTTTCTTGCAAAGTATGCGGGACAATATTGACACTAAAAAACGCCCCCTCAACACGATTAACTGTCAAGCTAATCCCATTAATACAAATTGAGCCTTTTTCCGCAATATATTTTGCCAAATGATCTGGGACTTTAAATTTAAAACGGATTGAACGCCCATCTGCTTTTTTTTCAACCATCGTTGCCAACCCATCCACATGTCCACTCACCAAATGTCCGCCTAAGCGTGTGGATAAAGTTAGGGCTAATTCCAAATTGACCGATGAGCTAACCTGAACCATTGCTAACGTTGTTTTAGATAAACTCTCGTTAGAGACATCGGCACAAAAAAATTGCTGTCCTAATTCAATAACGGTTAAACAAACGCCATTAACCGCAATACTATCACCTAAAACCACACCTTCTAAAGGTAACTTTCCCGTATCAATAGTTAAACGACAATCACCACTACGCTTTTGTATCGCCGTTATTTTACCTACGGCTAATATAATGCCTGTAAACATAAAATCCTTACTTGAGTTCTATTAATAATCGTGTTGATAATCGCCAATAATATCTAATTTCTGGTTATAAACAGATACTTTAACTTCCATTAATCCCAAAAGGGTATGAAATATATTGTCATGTGAATAAGGTTGATCCACTTCTTGTTTTAATTTAGCCACATTCATTTTATAATTTTTACCAAACCACATCATCGCTGCAACATGGGTTTGTTCTTTAGGCGCCATAAAATAGGGTAAACCATGTAAATATAAACCTTTTTCACCTAAAGATTCGCCATGATCGCTGGCATAAAACATCGCAGTTTCAAATTCATTTGAATTTTGTTTTAACAAGGCAATGACTTTAGATAAAAAATAATCCGTATATAATATCGTATTATCATAAGCATTATTAATTTCCTCCGTCGTACATTGTTCTAATTGATTGGTTTCACAAACAGGCTTAAATTTTTCAAATGCTTTGGGATAGCGTTTATAATAAGCAGGACCATGACTGCCCATTTGATGTAAAACAATCAAGATATCCTTTTCAGTAACTTGATTAATATGTTCTTGTAAACCGACTAACATCCCCTCATCACGACATTCTGGGTTACAAATCGAATTAGTCGCTGAAGTTTTATAATCCTCAAAAGGCACTCTTAATGCGACCCCCTTAGAATCAGAATTATTATCACGCCATAAAACATTAACCCCTGCTTCTTTTAATACATCCAAAACATTTTCCATTGATTTAGCCGTATTCGCATCATAATTTTCTCGTTTTAGCAATGAAAAAAGACAAGGAACAGAGGTTGCAGTTGATGTGCCACAAGAAGACATATTGGGTAAATTAACGATACTTTCTTTTTTTAATAACGGATTCGTTTCACGTGTATAACCGTTTAGAGAAAACCGATCTGCTCTTGCCGTTTCACCCACCACCAAAATAATTAATTCTCTATCATTGTCACCAATAGGGGTATGTGCATCATGACTTATTTTTTTAAACGTCTGTGTTTTTTCTTTGGTCAATCGACTAACATAGCGAATAGATGAATAAATCGTATATAAAGGATTGGTATAATAGCGAATAGGTTTATGTTCCCTAATAAATGACAAATAAGCTTTACTAAAACCAAAAAACATCAGGGTAGTAATAATAAGAATCGTAAATAAAACCTTTAATTTATATAAAAAATCTAATGTTAGTGGATAATAGTCAACCGTTACTTTATAAATAAAAATAGCAGGTAAAATACCGAGAAATAATAAATAAGCGACCAATTTTAAGCTGAATAAATCTAATGATTCATTTAAACTTGTTTCAACAATATTTTGGATCATATTATCATCAATGACAACATGATAACTATCCATAAAGTAGCTCGTTAATGAAGACAGTATTAAAAGTGCGATAATTACACCTTTAAAAGTATATTTTGAACTTAAAAGCGTCAATAATAAAAAAATAAAACCAAATAAAGCAATGGCTAAAGAGCTTACGAATCCAATTGTTTGCCAAGAAAGCGGGTAGCTGTCTAAAACAGCCTTAAAAAAAGATTGATTAGAAAAGAACACCAAAAATAATGAACTCATGAAAACCAATTTAAATGGTGTAAACTGCATAGATTAAAAACTCAACACGTCTTAAAAAACTCATTTTATAGTCTATTCTATAGACAGTAAAGAGAATATATGGCTACCAACTTAAGGCGGGACAAAAGATAGAGCTGGTTACCCTATTTTAGTATCATGGGTTAATGTCTAAAAAACACAACAACATAGAAAATACGGTTAGCCAGCAGAACAATTATCACTGAAATTGGTCAATCAGACAAACAAAGTGTTCATAAACTTGCTGTAATTATTGGTGGCCCTAAAAGTGCTGTGCATCGTCAGCATCAAGCTAAAGAGCGGCGCAATCAGCATCCTGAGTCTTCGCTATGGGAATCTGAAGTCGGTAGCGACTGGCTAAGACAGATGGTGATTGCAACTTTGTTTCATTTCGGTTTGGGATCTGGTTGCGGTGGCGATTGCTTGTCGCAGTTTTTTAAAATGATTTGCATTGATACACATAAAAGTTTCGCAAGCAATTTCAACCGCTTTCTGTGTCAGTTAGTTTTTGGTGGCTTTGGATTTTAGCATTGGCTAACGTGGGCGGAAACGATGGCAAGGCAGTTTCAACGCAGCTCTTCGGCGGTCGAAGGGCGTAACGGCTGTTTATCGCAGATGTATCATAATGGTCGAGGTTTAAGCAAACAACGCTTAGGCGCATTAACAGTCATTCATAATTATTGCCTAAAACGTGCAGATAAAACAACAGCGGCGACACGTTTATTTGACCGCGAGTTTCCAGATTTATTTTCGTGGTTAATTGATGAGATGGGTGAGCTTCCATTTCCGAGAAAGAGTCGTGGGAGATCAATTGCTAAGTCGTTGATATTAGAGAGTGTCCCGTCTTAAGTTGGTAGCCGACTAATCATATTGGGCAATAAATAATAGGCTTGTCCATAATACAAAGTACCTTCTGAGATTTAAATAGACAAGTCTATTGGATAACTACAAAATTAATATTTATAATTTCTAGTTTTCAATATCATTTATTGATAGAAGCTGGGAGATACGGTCTGTATAGTGTGTTTTACTATCTATCCCAAAGTTTCAATCCGCTCCCAGCGGTTAAGCTGGGAGATAGGATTTGAGATTACCGATCCAATTTGGGCTGCAATGTTTCAATCCGCTCCTAGCGGTTAAGCTGGGAGATACATCTGTATCGTCGCCCCTTCGATGATCCCATCGGTGTTTCAATCCGCTCCCAGCGGTTAAGCTG
>CAYROI010000118.1:0-4141 GCA_964425835.1 uncultured Methylococcaceae bacterium | reverse complement strand
ACCTTCGGGTAATAATTTAAAATCTAATTGGGGTTTTCCTAAGCTAAAGCCATCATCAATATCTTTAACACGAGGGTATGCGTGAAGTGCATCGGCTAATTGTTTACTAGCCTGCTCTAATACTTTCATATCGGGATGATTTAATTCGACCGTTAAAGCAGCGCCTGCACCAGGTCCGCCTGCATCAGATTCAAATAATAAGGAATCGACACCGACAAGTTCCCCTGTAATTTCGCGCAAACGTTGACTAAAGGCTTCGGTACTGATTATTTTTTCACGAATTTCAGGGTCTGCTAAATAGACCATGATCGACGCTGTATGCGTTCCATTTTTTCCTATTTGAGCAAAAATTCCCCGTATGAGCTGTTCGCCATGAGGCAATTCTGCGGCAACTTTTCGCGCATTTTTAGATAATATCTTTACTACTGCTTGCGTTTTTTCTATGGGTGAGCCATAAGGTAAAGTGACTGATATTTTTGCAAAATCTGATTCTGTTTTTGGAAACATGCTCATGCCCATGCGCCCACTGATAGCATAAGATAACACTAAGACTAATAATGAGAAGGCAACCGTAACTGTTAAATAACGGTGATTTAATACAGCATCTAAAAAATCCCCATAGCGATGATAAACCCACTGTCTAAACGCATGACTAAATTTTTGTTGTTTTTCAAATAACCATCGCTGAAAACCATGACTTTTAAGCGGTTTTAAATGCCCTAGATGATTGGGTAAAACAAACAGGCTTTCTGCTAATGATAATAAAAAAACGGTAATTACGACCATGGGAATCATCACAAATATTTTGCCAATTAATCCTGGGACAAAAAATAACGGCATGAAGGTCGCGATATTAGTCAAAATACTAAAGGTCACAGGTTTTGCCATATCTAACGCCCCTTTAATCGCGGATGGTAAAGGTTGCAATCCTTCTTGACGATAATGATAAATATTTTCACCAATGACAATCGCATCATCAACCACAATACCTAGGGCGATAATAAAAGCGAATAAGGAAATCATATTTAAACTCACCCCTAAAAAAGGTAAGAATAAAAATGAACCTAAAAAGGCAATCGGAATGCCCATCATCACCCAAAAGGCAAGGCGCAGTTCCAAAAATAAGGCGAGGGCAATAAAGACCAATACCAATCCCATACCACTATTACGCAATAATAAATCAACCCGTTGTGCATAAATCTTCGACATATCAAATCGAATTTCTGCATGAATACCTGCGGGTAATAAATGCTTGGATTCTTCAATTTTTTCTTTAACCGCATCAGAAACGCCCACAGGGGTTTGATCACCAACACTAAAAGCTAATACCATAATCGCAGGTTGTCCGTTATAAACCGCTGAATAGTCGGTTTCTTGATAGCCATCTTTAATGGTTGCAATCTCCCCTAGTAATACCTCACTACCATCAGCACTGATTATAATGGGGATCTGGGCAAATTGTTGTTGATAGTCTTTACGTTCTTTCATCCGAATTAGAATCTCACCTGATCCCGTTTTAACACTGCCGCCTGGTAAATCTAAACTGGCTTCTTTAATGCGTTGAGAAATTTGTGCTAAAGAAATTTTGTAACGCCGCAGATTTTCTTGACTCACTTCAATACTGATTTCTAAGGGTTTAACCCCTGATAATTCGACTTGGGTTATCTCTTTAGATTGCAACAATAATAATCTAAATTCTTCACCCAATTGATGTAATACTTTTTCTTCCGCATCCCCATAAAGCACCATCGTAACCACTTGCTGTTTATCGGCAACAATAGTAACTTGTGGCACTTCAGCATCTTCTGGAAAAGTGGTAATTCGATCGACTTCTTTTTCTATGTCTTGAGCTAGGCGATCAATATCAGCATTACTTAAGGCATCTACAACCACCCGCCCTAATCCCTCGGTTGCAATGGAACGGACTTCATCAATACCCTCTAAGCCACTAATAGCATCTTCAACGGCTAATAAAATTCCACTTTCTACTTCTTCAGGACTTGCTCCTGGATAAACGACGTCAATACTGACTTTATCAAGTTCAAAGTTAGGAAAAACTTCTTGCTTAATGGTTTTCATAAACATTAATCCGCCAATAATACAGGCGAACATAATTAAATTAGCGGCAACGGAATGTCCTGCCATCCAACTTACCGCCCCTGTTGGCTGTAACCTTTGATTTGCTTTCATTCGCTTTGATCCTTAGCCACTCGTAAACGCATTCCTTGTACAGGGGTTGATAAGTCACTACTAATAACACGGGCATTAGGGGGTAAAGAATCGACTGAAAAATAAACCAAGCCTTGTTCCTTCCAAACAGGGGTCACCTCATAAATAACTAATTTATTTTCTGCTGACATTAGCCACAATTTTTTGCCGTCATGAAGTAATGTTTCAGATAATGCGGCAACACGATTTAATATTTTCCCCTCTATTTTTAAACGTACAAAAGTACCTAACATGAGTGGCGGTGCATTTTTATTTTTAGATTTTTGGCTTAAAGGATCATCAACTTCGACAATTAATTTTGCCATTCGCCCTTCACTTTCAACAGCCGCTTTTAAGCGTTTAATTTCCCCATAACGATAAACACCTTTGCCCCATCCTGTTTCATAAGCAATTCTTACTTTCGCCCCTTTTTTACTATTAATTCCTGGGATATTAATCCAACGTAATTTATCAACAGATAAGGAAACATCAATCCAAAATTGTTCAATCCCAACTAATTTAACTAAGGGTGTCCCTGTTGAAAAAGTAGAAATCCAAGAGCCAATATTGGCATTACGACTAATAACAATCGCATCAAAAGGAGAGGTAGGATGGGTTCGCTCTAAATTTAATTGAGCCTGTTTTAAATTCGCTTTAGCCGCATTTAATAGCGCTTTTGCCGCTTTCAAATGCGGCTTTCGTAACACCAATTCTTTTTCTTCAGCTGTTAATTTTGTCCCTAATAATTCAAACTCACGCAAAGCAATCGCTTGTTGACCTTGTTCTAATTTTAAATTAAAACGCGCTTTTTCTACTTCGCTTTGTTGTTGCGCAATGGCCAGTTTGTAATCGGTTGGATCTAGGCTTACAATTTTTTCCCCTTTTTTTAAAATTCCGCCTTCAATGAAATTAGGATTAGTGGCAATCACCATCCCACTAATTCGTGAGGTTAAATTGACTTCTTGTGCGGCAACCACAGTTCCCATCGCATAAACACTTAATGTATGGTCTTTAAATTCAGGACTTATTATTTTAACTAAAGGGATATTTTTTGGGGCTGGTTTACGATTCGCTTGGGGTTTGGATGTGATCCAATAATAAGAAATTCCCCCTGTCACTAAGATAATTAAAAGAGGGGTAAACCATTTGAAAAAAATTTTACTCATAAGTTGTATTTATTGGGGAATTAATTAAAGAGGTCACATCAGTTTGGTTAATCTACCTTCTTACTACCTTACCTGCTTTTATGCGACAATATAAATCTATTTCTTTGCTTCAATCTACAAAAATTCATGTCAAAACGAAAAATTCTTGTTACCAGTGCCTTGCCCTATGCAAATGGTCCGATTCATTTAGGACATTTAGTCGAATATATTCAAACCGATATTTGGACACGTTTTCAAAAGCAACGAGGGCATCAGTGTTATTACATCTGTGCAGATGATACCCACGGAACACCGATTATGTTAAAAGCAGATCGTGAAGGGATAACGCCAGAAGCCTTAATTGCTAAGGTTGAGGAACAACATCGTGCAGATTTCGCTGAATTTAATGTAAACTTTGATAATTATCATAGTACCCATTCAAAAGAAAATAAAGAATTTTCAACATTAATCTATCAGCGATTAAAACAAGCAGGACATATTAGCTCTCGGACTATCACTCAAGCTTATGATCCTGAGAAAGAAATGTTTCTATCTGATCGCTTTATTAAAGGTGAGTGTCCTAAATGTGGCGCGCAAGATCAATATGGCGATGGTTGTGAAATTTGTAGCGCAACTTACGCACCGACTGATTTAAAAAATGCAGTTTCTGCAATTTCTGGCGCAAAACCGATTGAAAAAGAATCCGTACATTATTTTTTTGATTTAGCAAATTTTAGTGAAATGTTAAATCAGTGGACAAATGACGGTCATTTACAATCAGAGGTTGC
>CAYROI010000117.1:0-4348 GCA_964425835.1 uncultured Methylococcaceae bacterium | reverse complement strand
CGAGTTACTCAAACCCATCGTATTCGATTTAAAAATGTAGCTGAGACTATTAAGGAAATCGACTTAACTGGAGGTGAAGCCTTAGATGATGAATTGCCGTGGGTATTTCGTTCACAAAATGAAAACTGGATTTTAGAAGGTGTGGCAAGTGTTTCTACACGCGCTAAACAGGTTAGAATTTTGTATCCAGAAAATTTAAACTGTGATACTGAGAACAAGCAAGTTTTGGGCAATATTGATAATAAAATATTAATTGAAGCGAGTGGAACTATTCTGTTAGCAGATGAAGACAATGCTTTTATCATCAAAACTGCACAACCTCAGTCAGGTGAGCATTATTCTTTACAAGGTAAAACGCTCAATTTTTCAAGTAATCTAAAAGAGCTTTATTTAGGGCTACCTTCTTTGAAATGTATTAATAATGAGACAGGCATAAAGAAAGACATTCCAGCAAAACAACTGATTTCACGCGCAGTCAATTCAAAAAATAATTGGCAATCTTTAAGTTCAGTAACACAAGGAATTTATGAAATTCGTTTTCAGGGTGCTGACGGCAATATTAAGTTTCGCAAACGCTGTGTTTTATTACCTGATGACTTTGCCATTCGTCTTAAACCCTTAGCAAATTCTTTGGATGGCATTATTTATTTAGATAATACGGGCAATGCTGAGGTTGTTTGTGATTCTCAGATTCGGCACACGATTAACAATGATAAAGGAAGTTATCAAATTGAACTAAATGCTGATAATGCTCCACCAGCCTCCGTTAATTTAAGTTTACGCTGGTTAGGTATGGCGCAAGTATTGACTTTAAAGATTCCTTTTCCTGCAAGAGGTGGGAAAATAATTGATTCAGAAGGAGAATGGTTAAAGCAAGGTCAGTCATTATTTCAGGAAAGTTTGCATGGTTTTAGAGTGCATTTATTTAATGAATCCCCCTCTAATAATAAACATTTGCAATTAGACTTTTGCTTGGTTGATGAAAAGTTAAAAGATGTAAGAGATTTGTATTTTCGTTATGAGTTAAAACGTAAAGGTTCGGTCATTGAGCTTGCGGTGATTGATTATCTTGAATGGATTAAAGATTTATTGGCAATCAGTAGAAGTTTGGATGGTTATGTGAAATTTTCTGTTTATGAAAGTGGCGCAGAATTAGTTTCTGTCAAAATTTATCAATATCAAATGTCTTTGCAAAAAAATAAGTCTCAAGGTTGTGTTTATTTAAATTCTGTTGATAATGCGCGACTTTCTTATCCTCAAATTGCCGCAGTAAAATTAAAAGCAATGCGTTTATCTCAACCCGAGCAGCAACATATTAGTCTTGAGGCTATATTTAGTGAACAAACTGAGGTTGGCAGTTGGTTTTTTTATCCTGAAAAACGAGTCCCTGAACAGTGGTTAATTTATCCTTGTGCAGATTCTTCCATTTCATTACGCCCGATGTTATGGATAGGAACTAATGACTCTGAAAAACCTAAATTACAACCGTTAAAAATTATAAGTTTGCATACTGCGGTTATGGTTAAATCGCCTTTTTTAAGGCAGTTGGTCGTTAAAAAAATTTTAGCACAAATGTGTTTTGATTTTGGACATAGTGGTTGGGAATATTTAAGAAAATTGACGCAAGAAACAGAACATTTACCGCTCACTTGTTTTGATGTCTGGTCGTTAGTTGTCGCAAATAGCAAGATGTTAGCGGCACTTGTTTTGCATATGAATCAAAAATTTATTGAAAAACTAACCATAGAATTACCTGTTTTTTGGGAATTAATAACTCTAGCTGAGTGGTTAGCTGTTTTTAAACAGTATGAGATTTATTTGCAGAATATGATGGGGGATGATAGAGGTGTTAAAGAGCTTCTTGAAGTCCGAGTTAAGCGACTTGAGTCTTTGCCTAACTCAATGAAAACAATTACAGATTTAATCAAAAGTCATTTATTTACTAAATCATATCAAGAATTTAATTTATCTGCGGCCTCATATTTAATTAATCAAGCTCAACAAGAGATAAATATACGACAAGCTAATAGTGATTGGTTGCCTTTTTTAGAATCTGAATTAAATCAATTTTGGAGTGTTTTGGGCGGTACTGAACAGCAGTTGTTAAATTTAAATAATATCTTTGATAATCGTCATTTACCGACACTTTTTCTTCCTATTTTATTAGCCCATTTTAGTTTAAAGGGAATACCTGAAAACTGGTTAGCGGATGCCGTACATATTTTTAAATTAAAACAACTTAAAGCCTTTGATGAAGAGTGGTTTAATACCGCCTTTCGTTTTTCATTGGCTTATTTATCACAATTACCTGAAAACAATAATCAATTTATAAAGGATGCAGACAACATGATAAATGTTAATGATGATGAAATTAAGCAATTAGATGAAGAAATAGAACAGCAAATTAAGGAACTTGAAAAGCAAACGGCTGAGTTAAAAATAAATACGGAAGCCTTAGAAACAGAGGTTGAGCAATCTAGTAGTATTTCAGAAGATTTAGAACTCTTTAAAATGGAAAATGAGGATCTTAAAAAAGAATTGGTAGAATTGAAAGAAAACCATCAGAAATTTGTTGATAATCTAAGACAAAAAATGCAGCAACGTGATAAAGCGTTGAAATATTTATTAGCTGAAGTTAAAAAGCTGAATCAACAAATGCAGACTGTTAAGCAGGTGTTGATTAAAAAAAATCAAGTGGAGATAGGAAAGTAAAACATGAGGACAGCAATCGAACAAAATATTTTATCAACGGTGCATGAGTTGCCTGTTGATAAGCAACAACAAATTTTAGAGTTTAGTTTGTTTTTAAAACAGCAATTAACGATTAAACAAAATGTTTCTAATGGTGCTTTAGATAAGGATGTGTCGCTTTCTTGGTCTGATTCTGTCAAAGCATTAGCAGGCGCGTGGCAAGATGCGCCTTTTGCAGAAGAATTGCGTTCTGAGGAAGGACAAGATATTCCTAGGGAAAGTTTTTGATGTATGCTTTAGGATACCAATACGGTGATTTATTTTTTTAAAGGAATGGGAAATGTTGCCGAGCATTTATTTAGTTTGCCGTCATCTGAAATTGTTTTGCCTTCTGTGGTTTTATATGAACTTGAAGTGGATTGCTAAATCAAATTCGCCTGAAAAAAGAGTTTTCGCGTGTTAAAAATTTATGTTTGGAAGATTGGTTTATTTAATTTAAGAGAGCTATATGTCTAAGTATTTTCAGGCGATTATCGAACAATTATCACAACGCTCTGCTGAAGCGACTTTAAGTATTTTAGGCATTAGCGACCCCATATTAAGGCAATTTTTATCGGATAAATTCAATCAGCCTGTCGGCAGTGAAACCAACTTTTTAGCAGACCCTGTTTTTGAGGCAATTTTTGGTTGGCAAGAATATCAGCATAAAATGGATAATTTAGCAGGTTCGTTATTAGAAAGGGATTTGATTGAGGCGATGGACAGCCCGCCGAATGATTTAAAAGATTATGCGTTTCGTAAAGATTGGAAGCCTTATCAGCATCAATATCATGCGTGGGAAACATTGATTAATAAAGCCAATCAATCGACGGTGATTACCAGTGGTACGGGTTCAGGTAAAACCGAATGTTTTGTTGTTCCTGTATTGAATGATTTAGTACGTCAAGCCCAGCAACAAAAACAGGCTTTGGTTGGGGTGCAAGCGTTATTTCTTTATCCTTTAAATGCGTTGATTAATAGTCAGCGTGACCGTTTACGCGCGATTTTGATTATAATAGGTAATACGCCAAGAATAAGATATTAGACTTGTCCTTTTAAATCCCAGAGATAGCTTATACCAAGGTCTAAGATTTTTTAATGGACAAGTCTATTGTTAGTTGCTCGCTACGTTTGGTCTATGTTGTATCCGCAGAGTTTAGTTTTTATGTTGGATAGTAATTTTTAGGTTTATCGTAAAAATGGTCGTCAGTTTTTACTTAACTAGCGCAATAAACGTCCTCATTCTTTACTATGAAGACAGTTAAATAATTCATACAACATTATGGTATTTACAAGAGAAATTGAGATGAATGAAATGGAAGTGGAAATAGAAGATGATATATCAACAGATAATGATGATGAAAATAATGGAGAACATATTACAAAGCCATTTTCTACCAAAGATATTAAAATTACTTCAGCTCCTATTCTTCTGCCATCATTAATTAACCGACTAAAGCATGATGAAATTGGAATACCTGAATTTCAAAGAGCCAGTAACTTATGGACACCTACGGTTATGAGTCGATTGATAGAGTCTATTTTATTAAAACTCCCTCTGCCTGTTTTTTATTTTGATGTTAGTGACCCTGATAAATGGCAAGTTGTTGACGGGTTA
>CAYROI010000116.1:0-4455 GCA_964425835.1 uncultured Methylococcaceae bacterium | reverse complement strand
CATTCCAACTTTTATCCCATAAACGTAGTGTTTTCGTATTAACGGCTTCTGATTGCTGTAATTTTTGTATAAGAAATTGTTGTTTCATCGCTTTCAATGATGAAGCATCAACCGCCTGACCTATTTCTGTTAAGGAAAAATAGTTTTCTGTCTTTAGAACGGCTTCTTCACCTTTTTTCAATAAGGAAGGTAAGGTATTGCAAAATACATAACCAATAGGATAATGATAATAATGACATAACCAATGTAATAACTGTCTGTCTTTTAAAGAGCGTAAGGGAGATTTATCTAAGACTTTAATAATCGTTTTTAATTTTATAGTTTCAATTTGGGTTTCTGAGGTTGTTTCAATAATTATCCCTACTTTTTCGCTTCCATTAAAAGAAACTAAAACTCGAAGCCCTACTTGTATTTTTTCAGGATCAATATTTTTTGGTGGAAGGTAGTCAAATAATTGGTTTAAAACCACAGGAATGGCAAGTCTGAGGATTAGCATTGTTTATGTGTCAAAATGGTTCTATTTTTTGGGTTATTTTTAATAAAATGACACTTAAGTTCTTATTGGGATTCGCTTAATTTGGGTTATCCACAGAAGCTGTGGATAACCCTGTGGATAACTTTTCAAAATCATCGCAAAGTAACGGTTTTTATTACAGTTTTGTTACATTGTGTAGTTTATAATCATCCTTATAATATCATTATAATTCAATCACTTATAAAAATATTCTTTGCAAATATTTAATTTAAAAAGAGTCTTGACAGTTAAAAAAATATTTTTTTCTTTTCTGTGTATAACTGGTAAACTAACCACTTGATATTACAGTGAGTCAAGTTATTTTTAGATAAAAAATGAAAAATATTGTGTCCTAAAAAGCGCACATTTTGCTTGCTAAAAAAATGCAATCGCCCCTTTATTTTTAGGATTGATTAGCTCCCTGATATTTTGCTAATTAAAATATGTTTCTTGGCATTCTTTCTATCAATCCATTCATATAATTCTGTTAATTCAGGATCACATTTACAACAGCCTGTCCCACAATTTGGGATTAATTTTTTAACTTTTCCTTTACTAATCCATTTAGATAACATCCCTCTTAAAGCATCGGCATCACATTTAAAATGCAACACTAAATCATGTAAGGTAACGCGTTGTTGCTGTTTTAAATAATCACGTAATTCAGATAAAATCATCGACTTTACTCCCCTGTTGTTGACTTCTACCATAAAACCATAACCCAACTAAGACAGTTGCAAAGGTTAGTAATAAGCCACTAATCCAGGCAAATGAGTAGCTAGGATGTAAACGATAAGTTGCTGTTTGATAAAATATCGTTGCCGTTAAGTAAGCAAGCCCTGTTGTCCAAAATAAAACAAAAACCGTCCATCCTGCATTGGTTTCTCGATAAATAGCCGCCGTTGCCGCAACACAGGGCGCATATAATAAAATAAATAATAAATAGGCAAAAGCAGCCGCTTGTCCATCAAAACTTGCCTGCATTGCCCTAAAGGTGTCCCGTTTAACTGCTTGCGATTCAACCGCTGAATCTAAATTTTCCACATTACCAATATTAAGCCCTAAGGGGTCTAATAAATTATCTGCGACCTCCAGTAAATTGTCGGGAATCGTTGCAAAAGCATTAATAATGGCAATTTTTAATTCAAAGGGTTCAACCGCTTCCATACTATCTTTTGCCGCCATTTGGCTATAAAGTGCATTTAAGGTTCCAACAACCGCTTCTTTGGCTAATACGCCTGTAAAAATTCCTACTGTTGCCGGCCAGTTATCTTCTTCAATTCCCATTGGTTTAAAAAGTGGGGTTAAACTACGACCAATTTCACTGAGTACCGATTTATCACTATTTTCTTGTCCAAAACTTCCATCCGTTCCCAGTGCATTTAAAAAATTTAGCACGAGTACCATCGGAACAATAACTTTTCCTGCATTAAATAAAAAGGCTTTTAAGCGTTCCCAAGTTTTAGTCAATACGCCTTGAATCGTTGGTAAATGATAAGCGGGTAATTCCATAATAAAAGGGGTTGCTGTTCCCTTAAATAGCGTATGGCGCATAATGAGTCCTGTCAATACGGCGACAATAATGCCAAAAATGTATAACCCAAACACTAAATTTTGTCCCCCCACAGGAAAAAATGCCGCAGCAAATAACGCATAAACAGGTAATCTTGCCCCACAAGACATAAAGGGATTCATTAAATTGGTTAGAATACGATCTTTTTCATTATCTAACGTTCGTGTTGCCATAATCGCAGGCACATTACAACCAAAACCGACAATCATCGGCACAAAGGCTTTTCCTGGTAAACCAATCATGCGCATGAACCGATCCATAACAAAGGCGGCTCTGGACATATAGCCTGAATCTTCTAATGCGGATAAAAATAAAAATAAAAAACCCACAATAGGGATAAAAGTCGCCACTACTTGCACACCGCCCCCCACGCCTTGGGCTAATAAAACAATTAACCATTCAGGAAAATTAAGCTGTGATAAAAAGATGCCCAGCCCATCAACCATGAATGCCCCCACAAGTTGGTCAAAGACATCAATAAAAGCACTGCCAATATTAATTGTGAACATGAACATGGTGTACATGACTAGCAAAAAAATAGGAATCCCTAAGATGCGATTGAGAACAATCGTATCAATTTTTTCACTATAATGACGACTCACTTCACCTAGCTTGCAAAGAGCTTCTTTTGTGATCTCATTAACAAAACCATAACGGGCATCCGCTGCCAAAATATCAATTTCATCATCCGTCTCTAACTCAACTTGCTGTTGTAATTTCTGTATCTGAGCATAAGTTGCTTTATCAATGAATGACTTTGCTAAAGTATCATCTTCCAAGGCGCGAATACTTAACCAACGTAAATCACAGTTATTTTCTTGTGCGATTTTAGTTAATAAAAGACTAACAGTTGCAATTGCCTGCTCTAAGAATGGTGGGTAATTAATGATTAATGACGGCGTAGGATGAGAATTTACCGCAGAATTAATGGTAATTTTTAACGCCTCAAGCCCTGTTTTATGACTCGCCGTAATCGGGATAACGGAGCATCCTACAGATTCTACCAAACACGTTATATCTATTTTAAGCCCTCGTTGCTTGACCGTATCCATCATATTAAGCACTAATATCATCGGGACACGCATTTCGATTAACTGCGAGGTTAAATAAAGATTACGTTCTATATTAGCCGCATCAATAATATTGATAATTAAGTCGGCTTGTTTCGAGGCGACATAATCACGCGCAAGCTTTTCATCCAAGGAAACACTATCATCAGTAGCTTCTAATGAATACGTCCCTGGTAGGTCAACCAAATGAATGGTCTTATTTTCAAACTGGTAATCGCCTGTTTTTTTCTCAACTGTGACCCCAGGCCAATTACCCACCTGCTGTTTTGAACCTGTGAGTGCATTGAATAGTGTGGTTTTACCACAATTAGGATTACCAACGACACCCACAGTGAAAATATCACTCATCCGATTTTCTCAATCAGTAAAACAGCCGCTTCACTTTTACGCAAAGTTAAGGAAAACCCGCGTATTTTTATTTCAACGGGGTCGCCCATCGGGGCAAAACGGGTAACACGAAAGGCTGTACCAGGGGTTAAACCCATGGCTAATAATCGTTTACGGTAGGCTTTTCCTGATTGGTCGAACCCTGTTATTTTTCCACTATCACCAACCGCTAATGTTGCGAAGTTTGTAACCATAATCGCTTATACCCCTAAAAAAATGCGTGAATAGGGTTAAGATGTTATCAATAATCATTCTCATTTGCAAGTAAATGTGATTTTCAATTTTTTTAGAAAGAAAATAGGCTATATTTTGATTAGTTAGTATGTTAGAGTTTAGCTTCATTTTTTTAAAATAAAAAAACAGTCCATGCTAAGTATTTAAAGGTAACAGCGATGCAAATTTCATTAACAGGGCAATTTGAAGAAATAATTAATACTAAAGTTGCAAGCGGTATGTATGATGATGCCAATGAAGTCGTGCGAGAATCACTACGCTTTATGCAAATGCACGAAGAATGGATTTATCAAATAAAACTTAAACAACTTAAAACCCAATTAAACATAGGTATAAAACAACTGGATAACGGTAATAGCGTAAATGGACATGATTTTTTTAGACAACTTACTCAAGACTAAAAATAGGTAATGAAAAATTACCGCCTATCAAAAGCCTCTCAAGATGATCTAAAACAGATAAAGAGTTATAGCTATGCAACATGGGGTATAAAACGAACACAAAAATACCTTACTACAATAGAAAATACTTTGGAAACGCTCGTTATTTCACCAGATTTGGGAAAAAATAGAGATGAACTTATTGCAGGATTATTTAGCTTTAAAATTAACAAGCATATAATTTTTTATCGTTGTAATGATAAAGAACTTGAAGTTGTTCGTATATTACATGCTCGG
>CAYROI010000115.1:1279-4480 GCA_964425835.1 uncultured Methylococcaceae bacterium | reverse complement strand
TATTTTTTCAATTTCTTTGGTTCTTGAATTAAACCTAGATTTCCCCCAAATACCTAAATTGCCTGATAAGTCCTTTTCTAAGGCACTCACTTGTTTTTTTGTTAATTCTAACAAAACGCCATAAAGATAAGATTCCTTTGGGTCTAATTGGTAGCTCATAAATTTTAAACCTGTTTTTTAATAATATTACTGTGAGGTGGGAGAAGAACAAGACCCACCTCGAGTATAAACTTAAGCAAAGCTAAATATTGCGCCTAATAATCCCCCAAAAATTCCGCCCCAAACAACGAGCCAACCTAAATGTTCACGAATAATAGCTTGTACCATTTCTTTAACCATTTCAGGGGTTAATTCATTGAGCCGTTTATCAATCACAATTTCAATTTTTTCTAAAATATCTTCACCAATTTTATGGGCATCCAAACCTTGTTGTAATGCGGTCTTAAAATTATCAGAGGCAACCATTTCTGCTAGGGTTTGCTGCATTTTTAAAGTAAAGGGGGCTTTAATAGGGACTAAAGCTTCTTCTCCCCCCATCATTTGTAACATGCTCCCAAAAGAAGACTCCATGATAGCGGCAACTAGTCCTTCATAAATTTTATCGTAATCAACAGCGTTCAGCAAAGGATCAAGGTTTAACACTTTATCTCCTTGCTGTTCTTCGGTTTCAATAAACTGCTCAATATTTTCAACGGTAAAAAACTGCGCCATCATTAAAGTTTTTATGGACACTTTAAATTCTTCAAAACGTTGCGGAATTACCCCAGATCCATAAAGAAAAGGCACTTTTTCAAATAGCATATGAATCGCTAACCAATTAGTAATTGCCCCCGATAAGGCAAAAAAACCAATAGATTTTAAAATATCACAATCTAATAGGTAAGCCAGAACAATAATTAATAAGGCAATGAAGTTAGTAACTAGGCTTTTATTGGTAACTAGGTTTCTCATCTTTTCTTCGGTGGCATTAAATCTGTAATTGAACCTTCAATCATTTCAGCGGCAAAAGCAAAAGTCTCAGCTAAAGTTGGATGCGCATGAATGGTCAAAGCAATATCATCAACACACGCGCCCATTTCCAAGGCAAGAACGGCTTCTGCAATCAATTCACCTGCATTTGTTCCTGTTATTCCTGCCCCTAAAATACGCCCTGTTTCCTTATCGCTTAGAATTTTTGTGACCCCTTCTTTCCGCCCAATACTTAAGGAACGACCACTAGCCGCCCACGGGAAAGTTCCTTTTTCATAAGCGATTCCTTGTGCTTTGGCTTCATTCTCAGTCAAACCCATCCACGCAATTTCAGGATCAGTATAAGCCACGGAAGGAATGGTTAATGCTTGCCATTGAGCCTTATGACCTGCAATCACTTCTGCGGCAATTTTACCTTCATGAACTGCTTTATGGGCTAACATTGGATTTCCCACCACATCGCCAATCGCATAAATATTGGCAACATTTGTGCGTTGTTGCTTATCAACTTCAATAAATCCGCGTTCATCCACATTAACCCCTGCTTTATCAGCGGCAATTAAATGCCCATTAGGACGACGACCTACGGCAACTAACACTTTATCAAAAATCTCAGGCGCGTGTTTATCGCCTGAAAAGCTCACTTTTAAACCTTCATCCAATGCTTCAATATTTTCAACGGCGGTTGAAAGTAAAATCTTCTCATAAGATTTTTTTATTTTTTGCATTAAAGGGCGGACTAAATCTTTATCACAACCTGGAATAATCTGGCTTTGCATTTCAACCACGCTAATTTTACTACCCAAAGCATGATAAACTGTTGCCATCTCTAAACCGATAATACCGCCGCCAATAATTAATAATTTTTCAGGTATATTTTCTAAAGCAAGTGCATCAGTTGAATCCATTAATCGCGGATCATCATTTGGAAAAGGGGGGATTTTAACCGCCTGCGAACCCACTGCAATAATCGCTTGTTCAAATTCAATCTCTTCACGGGTTTCTCCATTTTTAACAACAATGGCGTTGGAAGATGAAAACTCACCCACACCATGAACGATGGTTACATTACGTTGTTTGGCAAGCCCTGCTAATCCTGTATTTAATTGTTTGCTAACTTTTTCTTTAGTGGCTTTAAGTTTGTTTAAATCTATTTTAGGTGGGTCAAAATCAATCCCATAACTTGAAACTTCTTTCGCTTCGTTAATAACCGCTGCGGCGTGCAACAAGGTTTTTGAAGGGATACACCCTACATTTAAACATACTCCTCCTAATACGGGGTAACGTTCAATTAAGGTAACTTTTTTCCCCAAATCTGCGGCTCTAAATGCGGCACTATAGCCACCAGGACCACCGCCTAAGATTAAAACTTCTGTTTTCACTTTTTTACCTCTATCTAAATTTTTAATGGGCTATTTTTTAAAAGTACTATTATAAGCCAGTGGATTTTTTTCTGCGTAAAGGATGTGGTTTACTTAATACTTTTATGTGATTTTGTCGTAATTTTTGGGTAAACGTTTGAACGCTTTCACCTTCTAAAAAATAAACCGCCTCACCCACTTCAAAACTAAGTCGCAGCGGAAATTTTGGCTTTTTAAATAAGGAAGAACCTTTTTCAAACAAACGATTATTACTACGAATATAAACGGGAACAATAGGGGTTTTAGTTTTTTTTGCCATAACGCTAATAGCACCCTGAAAAGGATTTAACCATTGTGCTTGGCTTCGTGTTCTTGTCCCTTCTGGAAAAATCAAAAGTGTTTCACCTGCTAATAATTGTTTAGTCCCCTCACGTAACATTTGAAGCACGGAATCATTGGCAATATAACCTGCTAAACGCGCACCGCCCCCTAAAAAAGGATTTCTTAAAATCGAACCTTTCATAATACAAACAGTTTGGGGGATTTTAGCAATAATAAAGACCGCATCCCATAAAGCAATATGATTAGGTGCAATAATCATCCCCGTTTTATAAGTACTCAAGGTCTCCAGCGCACTATCGTCAAGAATGATAAGGCGCGTCCATTTTAAATAGTGAATAAAAATTAAAAATGCTTTTTGTAATAAAAAACGTCCACAGGGGCGGGATTGTTTTTTGGGTAAGATGGCATAAAATACTATTCCTAACAGGGTAATTATAAGCCCTGCGATTCCCCAATATAAAAGCCCTAATGCCATTAGTAATGATTCATAAATGGATTTTAGAAAATAGTTCATCAATTAAAATTAATA
>CAYROI010000115.1:0-1179 GCA_964425835.1 uncultured Methylococcaceae bacterium | reverse complement strand
AATAATAACGCAACCAATAATCTTCAAAGCGATACGTTCCCGTGTTGAAAGAATGAAAAAACTGAGGATAATTTTTCTCAGCAAATTCAAATAATTTATTGGCATCATCATAGTCATTTGCAAATGATGTTAATGGGAAAAAAAGTAAAAACAATAAAATAACTCTCACAAGACACCTCTTTGATTTAAACTAAAAATAAAGATAAACACCTGATTTTAGTTTATCTCATTAGTTGCCTCCATTATAATAGTGAGCTGAAAATTTTGTTTGATTTTATGAGAAAAAAATGGCGACTTACAGTACCAATGAATTTAAAGCGGGTTTAAAAATTATGATTGATGCCGACCCTTGCGCGATCATAGAAAATGAATTTGTAAAACCTGGAAAAGGGCAGGCATTTAGCCGTGTTAAAATTAGAAACTTAAAAACAGGACGTGTTATTGAGCGTACTTATAAGTCGGGTGAATCAGTTGAAGGGGCTGATGTTGTTGAGATGGAAATGCAGTATTTATATACTGATGGTGAGTTTTGGCATTTTATGGTGCCTGATACTTATGAACAATATCAAGCAGATAAAAATGCGGTGATAGAGGCGATGAAATGGCTAAAAGACCAAGATATTTGTACCATGACCTTATGGAATGATGCGCCTTTATCGGTTGTTCCCCCTAATTTTGTTGAGATAGCGATCACAGAAACTGACCCTGGTTTAAAAGGCGACACGTCAGGGGGTGGCGGTAAACCTGCAACCTTAGAAACAGGGGCCGTTGTTCGTGTGCCTTTATTCGTTCAAATTGGTGAAGTGATTAAAGTGGATACTCGGAGCGGTGAATATGTAGGACGCGTTAAAAGCTAGTGTCAGAAAATTCATGGCAACCCAGTTGTGATTTAACGCAATTGCAAAATCGGGCGCAAATGTTAATGTTAATTCGTCATTTTTTTGCAGAAAAAAATGTCCTTGAAGTTGAAACGCCGCTTTTATGTCAATCAACAGGGACAGACCCGCAATTAGATTTCTTTACAAGTAGTTATCAACAACCTCCCTTTGAAAAAAAATTGTTTTTACAAACTTCACCAGAATTTGCGATGAAACGATTATTGGTAGCAGGTAGTGGTTCAATTTATCAAATTTGCAAAGCCTTTAGAAATGGCGAGCAAGGTCGTTTTCATAACCCTGA
>CAYROI010000114.1:1230-4575 GCA_964425835.1 uncultured Methylococcaceae bacterium | reverse complement strand
GAACATCAAAAAGCTGCAGACTATACCGCTGAAAAGGGCAAACTAAGCGACTTGGATAGCGTGCTGGGCATTGTCTTTTTACTCGTACTAACTTTAGGTGGGGTGATTGATTTAGTTTTTAAAAGTTGGGCAGACTTTGGTTTATCACCAATAATGACAGGTCTTGGCGCAATGGCAAGTATTTTTATAGCAATGACCATTTTAGAATTACCGACTAGTTATTATCAAACTTTTGTTATTGAAGAAAAATATGGATTTAATAAAAGCACTTTACAACAATTTTTTAAAGATCAAGCGATTTCAATGGGCTTAGTTTTTGCCATCGGAATGCCTTTGCTTGTTTTAATTTTATGGGTCATGGATTCTATTGGTTCACTATGGTGGTTATGGGCATGGGCGATTTTAATGAGCTTTTCTCTCTTAATGAGCTGGTTATTTCCTACGGTCATCGCGCCTTTATTTAATAAATTCACCCCAATGGAAGCGGGTACTTTAAAAGACCGTATTCAAGGTTTACTTGAGCGTTGTGGCTTTAACAGCCAAGGTATTTTTATCATGGATGGCTCTAAACGTTCAGGTCATGGTAATGCTTATTTCACAGGCATGGGAAAAAATAAACGAATTGTGTTTTTTGATACCTTAATTGAATCATTAGACGATGAGGAGCTTGAAGCGGTACTTGCCCATGAATTAGGCCATTTTAAATGCAAGCATGTGATTAAAATGTTAGTTGCCTCCTCTATTACGACCTTAATTAGCTTTGCCATTTTAGGCTGGTTAATTACCGAGCCTTGGTTTTTTAGTGGATTGGGTGTTGATTATGTGACTCAATATGCCAATGCGGCAGCCTTATTATTATTTACCTTGGTTTCTCCTGTTTTCACCCCCTTTATGCAGCCGATTAGTGCTTATTTTCAACGTAAATTTGAATTTGAAGCCGATGATTTTGCAGCAAATAATGCCAAAGCGACAAAAATGATTAGTGGATTAGTTAAACTCTATCAAGAAAATGCCAGTACCTTAACACCTGATCCGCTTTATTCTGCTTTTCACTATAGCCATCCACCCGCCGCTATTCGTATTGCCCATTTAGAAGAAAAGATGACATCCTAATGGCAATCTTAGAGGGACTGGTTATCTCACATTTAGGCAAAGGAATTGCCGTAGAATCTGCAGGTGAAATAGTACTTTGTCAAACACGGCGGAAACTTGGAACAGTGGCTGTTGGTGATAAAGTGCTATTGACTTCGGTAATTAATGAGCAAGGACGTATTGAAGAAATATTACCTAGGCGTTCTTTGTTAATGCGCCCGAGTCGTGGGACAAAAATGCGTCCTGTTGCGGCTAATATTGATAAAATCTATATTATTTTTGCTAGTGAACCCCATTGCGACTTTTTATTAATCGACCAATATTTAGCCATTTGTGAAAATCGCAATATTGATGCGGTTTTAGTATTTAATAAACAAGATTTACCCGTCTCGCGTGAGATTGAAACCGAATTAAAACATTATCAAAATTTAGCCTATCCTTTATTTCGTGTCAGTGCAATGAACAAAAAAGGCTTGGATCAGCTTAAAATGTCATTGAACAATCAAGTAAGTTTATTTGCAGGACAATCAGGCGTCGGGAAATCATCACTAACCAATGCTTTATTACCCGAAAAAAATTTAAAAACTAACACGGTTTCAGCGATTACAAAACATGGTCGTCATACAACAACCGCTGCCACTTTGTATCATTTACCGGGCGGAGGTGATTTAATTGATAGCCCAGGGGTGGCTATTTTTGGTTTAGCAGGATTAAATGAAGGTCAGTTAGCGCAAGGCTATCGAGAATTTCAACCGCTGATTGAAGCGTGCCAATTTCACAATTGTCGGCATCTCAAGGACAAAGGTTGTGCGATACGAAAAGCCGTTGAGAACCATAAAATTTCAGCACGTCGCTATCAGCGTTTTCTCAAGTTACGTGAGAAAATGCCAACGATCTAATTCAATCAGTAAAAGAACCCACAAACCGATTGAACTGCGTTAAAATAGATCACACAGAACTGAGACTTCATTTCTCTTTTTAACTTTTAATTTTCACTTATAAATCCATGTCTACACCAGAAAATCAACCTTCTGCAAACTTTATTCGTCAAATTGTTAGCGATGATTTAGTAACCAATAAACACAATGGCAAAGTTGCCACGCGTTTTCCCCCTGAACCGAATGGTTTTTTACATATAGGTCATGCAAAATCTATTTGCCTTAATTTTGGTATTGCGCAAGAAAACCAAGGCAGTTGTAATTTACGTTTTGACGATACTAACCCTGAAAAAGAAAGTATCGAATTTATGCAGGCAATAGAAAAAGATGTGCAATGGTTAGGTTTTCAATGGACAGCAGAATATCATTCCTCAGATTATTTTGAACAGCTTTATGATTATGCAGTGCAATTAATTAATCAGAATTTGGCGTATGTTGATAGTTTATCAGCCGAAGAAATTCGTGCTTATCGAGGCTCTTTAACGGAAGCTGGAAAAGAAAGTCCCGATAGAAATCGTCCTATTGCGGAAAATTTAGATTTATTTAAACGGATGCGAGAAGGTGAGTTTGAAGATGGAAAATATGTTTTACGCGCTAAAATTGACATGACCTCGCCCAATATTAATTTGCGTGATCCAGCTTTGTATCGAATCCGTCGTACTGACCATCATAGAACAGGGGCGGCGTGGTGTTTATACCCCATGTACGATTATACTCACTGTATTTCTGATGCCATTGAAGGGATTACGCATTCTTTATGTACTTTAGAATTTGAAGATCATCGACCACTCTATGATTGGTTCTTAGACAAATTAAAAACCCCTTGTCATCCACAGCAAATTGAATTTGCGCGTTTACAACTTGAATTTACGGTGATGAGTAAGCGTAAACTGGCACAATTGGTGAGAGAAAATCATGTAAAGGGGTGGGATGATCCTCGAATGCCAACGATTGCAGGTTTACGTCGTCGTGGGTTTACCCCCGCCTCCATTCGTGATTTTTGTGAACGAATTGGCATAACAAAAAAAGATGCGTGGATTAAAATGGCTGCATTAGAAAGCTGCATTCGAGATGATTTAAATGAAAATGCCCCTCGGGCAATGGCAGTCTTAAAACCTTTACGCGTCGTTATTGAAAACTATCCTGATGAGCAAGTTGAATTATTAATTGCTAAAAATCACCCCCAAAAAGAGGAAATGGGAACACGAGAAATTCCTTTTTCTAAGGTGATATTAATTGAACAAGAAGACTTTGCTTTAGTTCCACCACCTAAATTTAAACGCTTGATTGAAGGCGGAGAAGTTCGTTTACGCGG
>CAYROI010000114.1:0-1130 GCA_964425835.1 uncultured Methylococcaceae bacterium | reverse complement strand
TGGAAAAAACTGATTTCCCTGATCCCAAACTTCTTCGGTTAAGGCTTTTAATGCGGGCGCAAAACGATGAATGGGGTTATCAGCCTTTTGAGGATAGGCAACATGCCCTTGGATGCCATGAATGGTCAAAACCGCGCATAAAGACCCACGCCGTCCGACTTTAATTACGTCCCCGATTTGTTTTTCACTCGAAGGCTCACCGACTAAACACCAATCAATTTTTTCACCGCGTTGTTCTAAGACTTCAACTACTTTAACCACACCATTTTTTGCACAGCCTTCTTCATCACTGGTAATCATTAATGCGATTGAGCCTTGATGATTGGGGTATTGTTGAACAAAACGTTCTACCGCTGTGACAAAACAGGCAATGCCGCCTTTCATATCTGCCGTGCCACGACCATAAAGCAAACCCTTTTTTATCGTTGGCTCAAACGGCGGGGAATCCCATGCACTCAAATCACCCGCGGGGACAACATCCGTATGCCCTAAAAAAACAAATAAGGGGTTTGTTTTTCCCCGCCGAAGCCAAATATTTTGCGTATCGCCAAAATCCAAACGCTCTTCTTTAAAGCCCAGTTTACTGAGACGTTGAACTAATATAGCCTGACAGCCTGCATCAATCGGCGTAACCGACTCACGTCTAATTAAATCTTCTAATAAAGTTAATGTTTCATTCATAAGACTTGTTGATAAGCTTCGATTTTAAACCCGAGTAAGATATTTTTACCCGTATCTAATAAGGGGCGTTTAATTAAAGTAGGTTTTTCAACCATTAAGGCAATGGCCTTGTGTTGATCTACGCCTTCTTTTTGACTTTCATCGAGTTGTCGCCATGTTGTACTACGTTTATTCAGCATGAGTTCCCAGCCGACTCGCGCTTCTAATTCACTGATTAGTTTTATCGTAACAGGCTGTTTTTTTAAATCATAAAATTGATAGTCACAGTTATTTTTTTCCAAAAAACGACGGGCTTTAGTAACGGTACTACAATTGGTGATCCCATAAAGTGTATACATAGTTATAGTTCATCAGTTAATAATTCATCAATACTGGGTAATTGGGTATCAGTTTTGCAGCGTTTTTTGTATAAAGTAATAAACTCCATAAACGCTTGTTCAACATCATTA
>CAYROI010000113.1:0-4775 GCA_964425835.1 uncultured Methylococcaceae bacterium | reverse complement strand
GTAATAATCTGCGTACGTTCTAAATTAACAAACGCATCTGCCATCGTTGAAGGCGATGCAAGCTGCGTTGTCGCAAGAATATGGGTTGCAATATCAACACTTAATTGAACCGCACGAGTTAAATTAAGAATCATCACATCTTGGGCATCATAATCATTAAAAAATTTTGTTTCTGTTTTAGGTAATCGTCCTTCAATTCGATTTAAGCAACGAAGGATAGAATCAATTTTTTTTTCTAATACAATTTTATCCATCCGTTAATAACCGAGTTCTTCTTTCTGCCAGCATTCTTTTAATATAAGGGGTAAAATCTTGATTCGTATTGATATTTTTAATGGCTATTTCAGCATATTGTGTTCGATTGCCTTTTAACTGTTTTCCATATTTTATAATTTGAGAAAGCAGGGGTTGTCCTGCGTTTTTTAAGTCAATGAGGTCAACCGAGACAGAGAAAGCATCACTTAATTGAACGATATAATCTATTTTTTGTTTTGCGGTTAAACTACGTTTTGAGGTTAATGTGATTGCTAAGTCTAAGTCGCTATGGATGGTTTGGGTTTCTTTTGCATAAGAACCAAAAATAATAGCCACTTCAATGATGTCATCATTTTTTAGCCATATTTTTAGTTTTTCTAAAATTTTCATAATGACTATTAATTATTTAAAATTATCTATGGGTTATGAAAGAGCTGTTTAAATCGTAATCTTACCCTCAGCAAACATCACCGCCGTTCCCCCAGTCCTAAGCGTCAACAGCTCTTTGCCCTTATTATCCATTTCCAAATTTAACACACTACGACGTGTTTCCCCATCGCCTCTATCCACTGCAAATACATGTGTGCCGCGTTGAGTAATATCAAACGAACACAAATAAGCGGCAAATGCAGGCATCGTTGTTCCGACAGGCGGATCATCATGGATACCAATATTAGGGCCTAATAAACGTACGTTAAAATCCGCATCATTGAATGGCGACTTGGGGGCAAATAATAAAATCTCAGAAGCCGCCGTTTGTGGTGCAATTGATTCACTCCATGCACTGTAACTAAATTTAGCATGGCGAACACTGTCATAATTCCACACAGGCACAATTAAATAGGGAAACCCACAAGAAACTAGACGGGGACTGTATCTTTTATGATCCAATTCAGATAACTCTAAATTTAAAAAGCGCGCAATTTCATCATCATTCGGGGTAAAACGATCAATACTAGAACTACTTTGACGGCTAAATTGCACAAAAGTGGGCTTGCCATCTTCAGCGGTTACATTCGCTTCAATGCCTTCATTATTTTGCTGAAACAAAATCGGCGTAATGGGATTACTTAAATCAACATCCCCGCAATAGCCTAATACATAAGCAGTTGCAATAATTGGATGTCCCGCAAAATCTTTTTCTTCTAAAGGTGAAAAAATCCGCATTCGACGGGTATTACCTGTTGCTTCTGGATGGGTAATAAATACGGTTTCCGAAAGATTAAATTCTTTTGCTACCGCTTGCATTTGCTCGTCAGTTAAACCTTCAGCACTAGGAAAAACCGCAATTTGAGCGCCACCAAATACTTCCTTAGTGAAAATATCTGCCACATAATAATTATAATTCATCATTTACTCCGTAAGACTCACTTCAACACGCCCATTTTCTATTCTCACCCCATAACATTCAACTGTTATCGTTTCATCTTCAAAACATTGTCCCGTTTCAAGGTTGAAATGTTGTTTATAGACAGGGGATGCAACCATTGGTTTTCCATCAAGATCACCAATTAACCCACGTGATAAAACATAAGCTTTACTAAAGGGGTCATAATTATTGATTGCATAAACTTTATCATCTTTAGGCATATAAAAAATCGCCACTTGGGTGTTTTCAACTAAGGCACAGATTCCAGAATCTGCTTGAAGTACATCAATACTACCTATATCTACCCATTTCGCCATTATGCAACCTCCACTAATTTAAAATGTTGACGTTCTTCTTCATCCGCAGGGCGAATTTGTCCACGTTCTTCCACAAAAATAATATTTTCATCGGTTTTATCACTGTTCACAAAATGACGGAAACGTTTGAGTTTTTCTTCGCTTTCAATGGTTGTTTTCCATTCACACTGATAATTATCAACGACGTGTTGCATTTGGATTTCTAAAGAAGCCGAAATTTTTAGTTTATCATCAATCACCACCGATTTTAAATAATCCAACCCGCCTTCCATATTTTCCATCCAAACAGAAGTGCGTTGAAGGCGATCCGCCGTACGAACATAAAAAATTAATAGGCGGTCAATATATTTAATCAAGGTTTCTTTATCTAAATTCGTCGCAAATAAATCCGCATGACGGGGTTTCATACCGCCATTACCACAAACATATAAATTCCAACCGCCTTCTGTTGCGATAATCCCAATATCTTTCCCTTGTGCTTCGGCACATTCACGGGTACAGCCTGAAACGGCAAATTTAATTTTATGCGGGGCGCGCAAACCTTTGTAACGATTTTCTAATTCAACCGCTAAACCCACACTATCATCCACCCCAAAACGACACCAAGTACTACCAACACAGGATTTAACCGTTCTTAAAGATTTACCGTAAGCATGACCTGATTCAAACCCTGCATCAATTAACTCTTTCCAGATTGGAGGTAATTGATCGACTCTTGCACCAAATAAATCAACCCGTTGTCCGCCTGTGATTTTGGTGTAAAGTTTATATTTTTTAGCAATTTGTCCCACCGCAATTAATCCATCTGGTGTGACTTCCCCACCTGCCATTCTTGGGACAACCGAATAAGTGCCATCTTTTTGCATATTTGCCAAGAAAGTATCATTGGTATCTTGCAGACTTAAATGCGCTTTTTCTAACACATATTCATTCCAGTAAGAGGCCAGAATTGACCCGACCGCTTGACGACAAATTTCACAACCGCGACCTTGTCCATGATTTTCTAATAATTCATCAAAGGTTTTAATCTCTTCAACCATCACCAAATTATATAAATCTTGCCGTGTATGCGTGAAATGCTCACAAATATCGGTATTAACTTCAATGCCCGCTTTTTCTAATTCAGAATCTAACACCGATTTTAACAAGGTAGAACAACCGCCACAGCCTGTTGCTGCTTTGGTTTCATCTTTCAATGCGCTTAGGGTCATGCAACCCGATTCAATCGCTGAACAAATTTGACCTTTACTCACATCATGACAGGAACAAATTTGGGCAGACTCAGGCAGTGCATCTACCCCTAAACCGACCGATTCATCTGAACGTGCAGGTAAAATTAATGAATCAGGATTTTCAGGAAGCTCAATCCCATTTAAGCAATATTGCAGTAATGTGCCATAACCTGAAGCATCGCCCACTAAAACTGCGCCCAGTAATTGTTTTTTATCTGCGCTGACGACGAGACGTTTATAAACTTCATCTGAGCCATTTTGATACGTGTAAACCAAAGCATCTTTAGAACGCGCATGAGCATCACCAATACTGGCAACATCAACACCCATTAATTTGAGTTTGGTACTCATGTCTGCGCCTGTGAATTCAGCATCACCGCCTTCAAGCACATTGACCACCGTTCGCGCCATGGCATATCCTGGTGCGACTAAGCCAAATATTTTACCGTCCCATAACGCACATTCGCCAATTGCAAATATATCAGGATCGGAGGTACGACATTGGTTGTTTATTTGAATCCCACCTCGTGCGCCTAAGGCTAATCCACAAGCACTAGCTAAATCATCGCGTGGACGAATCCCTGCGGAAAATAATACAATATCGGTTTCAAGCTCTTCACCGTCGGCAAAACTCATTTTATGAAAACAAGTCTCGCCATCGCCGATATTTTTTGTATTTTTACTGGTGTGAACGGTAACGCCTAGATCTTGAATCTTTTGTTTAAGCATTGCACCACCGCCTTCATCAAGTTGCACCGCCATGAGACGCGGTGCAAATTCGACAACGTGAGTTTCTAAACCTAAATCTTTTAAGGCTTTCGCGGCTTCTAACCCTAATAAACCGCCCCCTATTACTGTGCCGACTTTAGAATGTTCAGCAACCGCTTTAATGGCTTCTAAATCATCAAGGGTCCGATAAACTAAACATTGTTCGCGTTTGTGACCGGGAACTGGGGGAACAAAAGGATAAGAGCCTGTGGCTAAAACAATTTTATCATAGGCAATAGTGATACCTTTTTCAGAAGTCACTAATTTTCGCGCACGGTCAATGGTTTCGGCTTTATCACCGATATGAATGGTAATGCCATTCGCTTCAAAAAAACCGTCTTCAACTAATGATAAATCTTCGGCGGTTTTTCCTGAAAAGAATTCAGTTAAATGCACGCGATCATAGGCAACTTGTAATTCTTCACAAAAAGTAACCACGTTATAGGTTTCCTTGAGTGAACTTTCCATAAGACGGGTCAGGAAACTTTGCCCGACCATGCCGTTACCAATAACGACTAATGTTTGTTTGTTACGCATGATTGACCTCAAAAGTGCTTAATATTTACGTATACTTTAGATAATAAGCAGGGAGTATGCCATTAATGATAAGCAATTGATAATTATTAAATTAAAAATAGCGCATGTTATTATTAAAGAATAAAATGCACTAAACTAGGGCGAAGAAACACATAAAATAACGTCCCAATTTATCAAAAAAATACCGCCTTTATGACCCTAAATTTATGATAACCATTGAAACCTTACGAAAACGCGCCACTAAATTTGCCAAAGTTTATGCAAATGCTGAATACGAGATGGGGGAAGCGCAAAATT
>CAYROI010000112.1:1463-4837 GCA_964425835.1 uncultured Methylococcaceae bacterium | reverse complement strand
ATAGAAAAAGCCCATATAGATGTTTTTAATTTATTACTACAAGTAATGGATCATGGAACTTTAACCGATAATAACGGCCGCAGTGCCGACTTTAGAAATATAATTTTAGTGATGACCACGAATGCAGGGGCAAGCGAGGGGAGTCGCGCTTCCATTGGCTTTACCCAACAAGACCATAGCTCTGATAGCATGAAAGTCATAGAAAAAAGTTTTTCACCTGAGTTTCGCAATCGCTTAGATGCCATTGTGCAATTTAAACCGCTGGATATTTCAATTGTCGGTAGCGTTGTCGATAAATTTATTTTTGAATTAGAAGCGTTACTAGATGAAAAAAATGTAACACTTTCATTAAGTGCTGATGCGCGTTTATGGTTGGCAGAAAATGGCTGTGACCCCAAAATGGGTGCAAGACCGATGGCGCGTTTAATTCAGGAAAAAATTAAAAAGCCACTGGCAAATGATTTATTATTTGGGAAACTTGCACAGGGGGGACATGTCTGTATTTATGTTGAAAACCAAGTGCTTTGTTTTACAATTGAAAGCAAAAGTCTGAGTGTTACAACTGAAAAAAATTAAATTATAAAATTGCGCTATCTTGATTTTTAAGCAAGATTAGCGCATACGGAAAGTAATTCGCCCTTTACTTAAATCATAAGGGGTCATTTCCACCTTAACTTTATCGCCTGTTAGAATACGGATATAGTGTTTACGCATTTTTCCTGAAATATGTGCAGTTACTACGTGACCATTCTCAAGTTCAACTCTAAACATAGTATTAGGTAAGGTATCTATTACTTTACCTTCCATTTCAATTTGATCTTCTTTTGCCATGAGATTCCTCCGATTAATTTAAAACCGTCCATGATAGCATAAGTATTCATTTAGCTATATTATAATTTGTACTTATTATCTACCGCTTAATATAGTCCATAAGCTTCCTACGGGCTATTCGTTGTTATAATTTATGAGATAAAACAAACGTGCTGATAATCCCATTGCATGCGTTGCTAATAAATTTTTAGCGACAGGAATATGATCTAACAAAATCAAGCCACTATTTCTAATTGCTGCCAATGGTAAAAACTGATTGGAAAATATTTTAACGACACTGTTAGTAAAATTAATAACCTTATTATGATCTTGAGTTCTAGTTTTGGCATACGTTTGTAAAAAATTAGCATCTCCAATATCACGCCCTAGTTTATATTGCTCAATTAACATTTCTGCCAGTTGAACCACATCCCTCAAACCTAAATTAAACCCCTGTCCTGCAACGGGATGCAATTGATGTACTGCATTGCCAATAATAACACTTCGTTGCCCTCGCATTTTTTCAGCCTGAATCAAAGTTAATGGAAATGCAAGTCGCTTTGCCGCTAAACTTAATTTACCCAAACGATAACCAAAACACTGTTGTAATTGATTAATAAATTCAACTTCTGATGTCGATAATAATGCTTTAGCCTCGTCATGACTTCGCGTCCAAACCACAGCAGATTGATAACTATCAATCGGTAATAAGGCTAAAGGACCTGAACGAGTAAAACGTTCATAGGCCGTATTATGATGCGGTTTAGTACTTTTTACCGTGGTGATAATTGCTGTCTGCCCATATTCTGTTTTATGTTGCTTTATTTCCAATAACTTACGTATCGTTGACTGTCCCCCATCTGCACCGACTAATAATTTTGCAGATAATTTAATCGGTTTTTCTTCTGATTTTAAATTAACCTGGATCACTTCATTATTAATATTTAAGCTTTCAATACGCGCTGGACAAAATTGCGTGATTCCCTCATCGTCAATCATTTGAGCAATAGGCGTTTCTATATCACGCGCAGCAATCACAAAACCTAACGCATCAACCCCTTGTTGTTTTGCCGAAAGTCGCATTTTGCCAAAATGCCCCTTATCTGAAATATGAATATCTTTAATTGCTGTGGCTTTAGTTTTTACTTTTTCCCAAATACCTAACGCCTCTAGCATCATCACAGAGCCTGCCGATAAAGCTAAGGCTCTATCACCTGCGGGTAAATTATGCAATTGTTGCCGACTAACCGCCTCAATCAAAGCAATTTTTAATCCACTGTCTTTTAACGCCAAAGCCAAACAATTACCCGCTAAACCACCGCCGCCTATTAATAAATCATAATCATATTGCATTAGTTTTCCTGCATTAAGGTTTCTATTTCTTCGATAGTTTTTGGTACATCTGCACTTAAAACTTCATAGCCTTGTTTGGTAACCAGAATATCATCTTCAATACGAATGCCAATACCACGCCATTTAGCAGCCACTGTTTGACAATCAGGTTGGACATAAAGCCCTGGTTCAACCGTGAGTACCATGCCTTCTTCCAATACCCGCCATTGCTCTTCGACCTTATAATCTCCCACATCATGAACATCCATACCTAACCAATGACCAAGACGGTGCATATAAAATGCTTTATATTTTTCATCTTTAATTAAACTCTCTATATCGCCTTTTAACAGTCCAAGTTTAACCAGTCCTGTGGTCATCATTCTAATAGAGAGTTGATGAATATCATTCCAAACGATGCCAGGTTTTATCTGTTCAATGGCAGCAAGCTGCACATCTAAAACTAATTGATAAAGCTGTTTTTGACCCCCTGAAAATTTTCCTGAAATTGGAAAAGTGCGGGTAATATCAGCGGCATAATGTTCACATTCTCCACCCGCATCAATTAACAATAAATCATTTTTACGTAATTTAGCATCATTTTTAACATAATGTAGCGTACAAGCATTTTTACCACTGGCAACAATTGAAGGGTAGGCAACGGCTCTTAAACCTGATTGCATTAACGCATAAACAATCTCAGCTTCAAGCTGATATTCATACATCCCTGCCCTGCAATTTTTCATCGCCCTAATATGCGCCTTAGCAGAAATTTGTGCCGCTTTTCGCATGAGCTTTAATTCTGCCGTAGTTTTAAATAAACGCATTTCATGCAAAATATGCTCTAAAGAGACCAATTCACCGGGTGCATTAACACAGTGACGGGATTGCATTTTTAAATGATTAATCCATTCTAATAAATGATGATCTAGTTCACTATCTCGTCCCATGGGATAAAAAACTTTCTGTTTATTTTCCAACATTCCAGGCAAAATATCATTGAGATCATCAATCGGGAAAGAATCATCTGCTAAATAATGTGTTGTTGCCCCTTCTAGCCCCGAATGAGGGCCTTCCCACAGCTTCTTTTTTTCATCAAATTCACGGCAAAATAAAATATATTCTCCCTGTTCACGCCCAGGAATAAAAACCGCCAATGCACCTGATTCATTAAAGCCTGTTAGATAATAAAAATCACTATCTTGTCTAAAAGGATAATCGACATCACGATT
>CAYROI010000112.1:0-1363 GCA_964425835.1 uncultured Methylococcaceae bacterium | reverse complement strand
TTGCCAATCCACTTTTGACTGAGAATAACCTATTCCCCATAAAAAACCTTCACACCAATTAGCCAGAGTGATTGCCTGCTCAGATAAATCAACATTTTCAGGTAAAAATAAATCAAATTCAAAGACTGACTCGTCAGGATCTAACAATTTTCGAGTTTGTTCAAATAAATTAATTATCTGTCCCTTATCATCTTCGATAAGTTGTACCCGTGCGTCAAAAATCTCATTAAGCCAGTTTATAGCGTCGCTATGACCGTCAATACAAAGCATTGCCGTTGCCATTCCATGTGCTTGTGCGACAGAAAAATCGCTGTCATAGCGTTGAAAAATAGAGCTAAGTGTTTGATAAGCCATGATTTCCTATTAATAATATGCTGAACGCTAAAAAAAATACAACGCTTATGCTACCATTGATTCATCACTTGGATAATACCATTAGCTGCTTTTGTGGTTTAATTAGCTTTTTTCGGTGACTCATTATAGTAAAATTAAGGCACACAACCTCTTTTAAATAATTCGAAATATTTATAATTATGACCGATTTAATATCAAAACCTGCAACAGAAATACAAGAATTAGAAGCAAAAATAGATGAGTTGCTTAAACGCTATCAGTTTTTGAAAACTGAAAACCAGTCATTGAAAATTAAACAAGAATCACTGGTCAAAGAAAAAGCAAAGCTATTAGCTAAAACAACCTTAGCAAAAACGAAAGTTGAAGCCATGATTACCCGCCTTAAAGCCATGGAGGAAAATGCATGAGTGCAGTAGGAAAACCCCTTTCAATTCAAATTCTTGGAAAAGAATATAATATTGTTTGCACCCCCGAAGAACAAGAAACTTTATTGCTATCTGCTAATAAACTGGATCGTGAAATGCGAAACCTTCGAGATTCTGGAAAAATTAATGGGGGCGAAAGAACTGCCGTCATGGTCTCACTCAATATTATGCACGAGTTTGAACAGTTAAAAGCTAAACGCGAAGCCCCTGAGCAAGAATATGCGGCTCATATTAGTAACTTAAGTTATAAGATAGAAAATGTTTTAGATAATTAACAAAACAGGTTAGAATAGGGTCTGTATCTCCTGTAGCGTTCGAGGTGTATCGGGTGTTTCCTGAACCTGTATTACCCTCGGATACGGGTTTTGTTAATGTGTGCATACCCTTTTGTTAGGGCAGCCTTATTTAGCAAACAATGTTTCCACTTGAACCGCTGGTTCAAGGACGAAGATATACACGGCGCAAGTGGGAGATACAGCTTTTATAACCAAGATTCAATTAAAACCGATGATAACTGTTGCTGTAATTTATCAGAAAATGTTAATTCCCCTATGGTAGGAAAAAAGAATAAAGGGGTCAGATAC
>CAYROI010000111.1:0-4969 GCA_964425835.1 uncultured Methylococcaceae bacterium | reverse complement strand
GTCACCAATCCTGGGTCTAATCCCTTAGATTTTAACAATTGGGTTGGTGGACTTGGGGGGCTTAGCACAATGAACTTTACAATTGGTTTACCACCTGAGCAAAGTGGTGATTTTAATAATGATGGCTTTGCAGATAATGATCTAAATAAAGACGGTTTTTATGATGATGATTTAAATAAAGATGGCTTTCATGATAGTGACCTGAATAAAGATGGTTTTTATGATGATGATAAAAACAGAAATGGTATTCGTGATAACCAGGAAAATAAAACACCTGCAGCAGTAACACCTGTTGCAGTAGCTCCTGTGCCTGTTATTCCTACAGCTGGATTTAATAATGAAGGGGGTTCTGGAAACGAAGGAGGTTTTGAAAATGAAGGGGGTTCTGGAAACGAAGGGGGTTTTGAAAATGAAGGGGGCGTTAGTGTTCCACCTGTCCCACTGCCTACACCTGCACCAGCACCTGCAGCACCTGCCGCAGGAGGCACTTCAATTGTTGCAGAAGGTCAAGCCGCTTACGCAAGTTGTGCCTCTGCTGGCTGTCATGGTGCAAATCCTTCTTTTAATCAAAACAGAATTTTAAAAGGTAGAAATCCGACTGTGATCATAAGAGCTATTGCAGGAAATGTAGGGGGTATGGGGTTTCTCCGCGCCGTTATTACGGCAGATTCTGCAAATAAAATCTCAGCTTATTTAAATAGCAAGTAATTCAATCATTATTTAAAATAAAACATTTTGTAGCTAAGGATAGTTTCAGAACTGCTCACGTAACTATGAGACTATCCCAATTTGCAAATTTAAGGTAGGAACTTATAAATGAAAAAATTAAACACAGTAGCAATGATTATAGGTTGTAGTGCTATTACTAGTATTGCCGTTGCAGGATTATCTACAGAAAGAGCGGTTGTGAATAATCCCACACAAAATATTGCGGCGAGTGTGCAATTTTCAACGCCTGTAAAAGGTGATCTTTATATTGCAACTAAAGTAGGTAAACAGTATTTGTTTCTAAATAAAGCGGGGCAATTTACACCAGAAAGAACGCCTTATTCTCAAGCAACCGAATATTCAGGTAACATTCCATTATTTAATATTCCAGCTAAAGGGTCAGCGCCTGGTCGTTATCCTTTGTACCAAGTTGTCACCAATCCTGGATCTGATCCCTTAGATTTTAATAACTGGGTAGGTGGACTTGCAGGCTTAAGTGCAATCAATTTTACAATTGGTCTACCGCCTGAGCAAAGTGGTGACTTGAATAATGATGGCTTTGCAGATAATGATTTGAATAAAGACGGTTTTTATGATGATGATTTAAATAAAGATGGTTTTCATGATAGTGATTTAAATAAAGATGGTTTTTATGATGATGACCTAAATAAAGATGGTTTGAGGGATGCGGCTAATATTCCTAAGCCAGAACCTGTTGTAACACCAGCACCAGCACCAGCACCAGCACCAGCACCAGCACCAACACCAGCACCTCAGCCTATAGTTACCCCACCTGTGACTAACATTATTGCAGAAGGTAAAGCCATTTATGCAGGTTGTTCCTCTTCTGGTTGTCACGGTGCGAATCCTGCCTTTAACCAAAACAGAATTTTAAAGGGTAGAAATCCATCTGCAATCATGGGAGCTATTGCAGGAAATATAGGCGGCATGGGGTTTCTTCGTTCTGTCATTACAGCAGATGCTGCCAATAAAATTGCGGCTTATTTGAATAAATAGTCTATAGTCAAAAAAAATATCTGTCGATAGTGCTATAAATTATTTGTTTCTCTCTTGTCTTATAATTTAACACTATCTTCCGATACTATTTTTAATAGTATAAAACCTTTAATGAAAAAATATAATCAACAATTACATCACGCCCAAGATTTAATACTTTCCTTTAGTTTTCAATAATATTCTTACAGCGGTTCAAGGCAGAATAGTAATCATGCCGTACCCTTCCATGCGTTTTTTTATTTCTTATAAAAAGCGTTATCCAACAAAAGATCCTGATTAGTTGAATTGCACCGCTTTAGATTGCCTCTATTAACCCTACACAAAATAGATTGCTTTGATGGGGGGGTATTTGCTACAAGCTTTCATCTTTATCGTTGGAAAATTCCTGAAACATTTGATTTAAATCGCTATTATTAGTGTACATAAAGAAATTTCAATGTGTACATAAAATGAGTATAAAACCCTAAAAGACAAATGATTAGTTCCTTATAAAATTGCCATTGTAATCTCAAAGAAATATTTATCATAAATTTATAAGGTATATTATACTTTAAATTTGCGACTAAAGTCACAATTACAACCAATGCTTAATAGAATAGTAAGCATTTCTATCCTAGATACTCTCCATATCAAGGTTTGTTTAGTAGTTTTTTAATCCATTTAATCAGAAATTTAATACAATTTTAGTGATGTCCCGACAATAATATAATTTAAAATTGACGGATTATTTAGTTGAGGTATCCTTAAGCAAATAGTGTAATTTATTTAACCTAAGTTATACCCAAAAACTACTCTGGAAGCTAAATTTGAATCTACGAGTAAATCTTAAATCCCCTTAATTTACGATGAGAAGCTTGTGAAAAACTCTTTTTTTCTGGTTTTGCCACCACAACAACAAAATTCAGAACGTTTAAAGCGTTATGAAGAAGAAAATCTAGCGCAGTGGATTATTGATTTACCAACGGCAAATCAGGGGTTAACTACGCGATTATTTCATGATTTTATTAGAACTTTTAATAAAACGGCAATGGATGTGCAGCTTAGATTAGATACATTAGAAACATTGCGACCTAGTTTTTTTGAAATAGAAGATTATTTACGCATCAGACTGACTAAAACGGGATTCCCCAAAGGAGAGAATGAACGGAAAATTCTTGATGTGATTGTTTCTATTGAGAAAGAATTTACTATTGGCTATTGGGCAGCGGCGAAAGCATTAACTAAACGCGGTGTAGGCTGGTTTCAAGGGAAAAATACAGCGTTGGCGATTCAGCGGACTATAAAAGGCTTGGGTAACATTGTTGTTACTCATTACATGATGTGCTTACCTGTTCCCGACTGGGTATGGATAGATTTACATTCACTTTACAAACTCAGTATTAAAGTTAAAAAAAATAATACAAAAATCCCAGATGATTTAGATAATCCAAGTGACGCAAGCACTGCAGAGGAAAATTATATTCAGATACTTTTATTAAGCCTGACAGATCCAAGTGGTTTAATGCAAAAAGAAGTACAGCAAGTTTATAGCTTTTTAAGTAAATTTGGTAGCTTGGCTTACTTACAAAAAAAACCTGTTAGTATGCAGATGTTGCAATGCGTGGTTCCAGTTGATGACGATGCCCCCCCTGAATTTGAACGAACAAAACAAGCCCCTAATTCTTGTAAATTATATATTAATTTCACAGAACTTTATAAAGCAATGGAACAGCGTGATAAAATGGTCAATGAAAATAGTGTTCGTTTTAACCCTATTAATATTCCAAGTAAAAAAACTAAAAAACTTTCCCGTGAATTAATTGACTATTTAGAACAACGATGGATAGGGACTGAGTTACAGGGAATGCCTTGTTTTGTTGATCGCTTGGACAGAATTTTTTCGATTGGTTTAGAAACAACCTATGAATTGCAACAATCAAATGAATTACCACAAAGCCCGGAACTTGAATATTTAGCACAATCATCTTCCGAAAGAGCATTATCGTGTCACTTTAAAAAAGAAGGATTAATTTCTACGGGTAGTTTAGTTAGTTTTAGACAAATAGATAGCCCCCGAAACCTACGATCCTTAGGCAAGGTTGATAAAATAACAATGCCCAAACATAAAAGTAACAAATTAGATTTTGAAATTAAGTTAATTACGTCTAAAATCTATGCCGTTTCTTATGTATTGGTAAACAGTCAAAATGAGGGGATGATACAAAAAGCGTTATTTTATACAAAAAAAGAGGATAATCAAGAAAAACAGTTTATTATTGTCGATTCTTACCTACTTAAGGAAGGTGATACCCTTCAATTAACCTTGTTACCTGATATATTTTTAGCTGAACTTCAGAATAAAAAAAATGTCGGTTTAGGTTATTGGCAATTTGAATGTAAACGAAAAATTAAGACTAAAGTTAAAACGGAAAAAAATTCAAAAGAAAAGAAAGGCTATGATTTTATTTAGGAATGAAATTATAATAACGCCGCTTATATAATAATAATTAATCTTCAAGAGGAAATAAAATGAGTGATTCAGAACAAACTGAGAACGAAAGCACTGAAAACGTCGAAAGCGTCGTTGATAACACAACAGAAGATACAAATAATTTACTTAGTACGGCTATGGGGTTAAAAGATTCTAACCCTAAAGTTTTTTTTGGTGCAATAGCCGCCGTTATCGTTATTGTATTAATCGTTATTATAAGTTCTGGGAGTGGTAATAAACTTCCACAAAAAGCGTCTAAAAACTTATCCATTGGACAGCAATACATCCTACAAGGTGCTAACAGTACGGATAGTGGAAAATCATCTATTAGTATGGTTGCTGCCCCTGGAATTTCTGCCTTTGATGATAGTCAAGAAGAAGGAAGTGATCGTTCTTGTAAGCAACAGCCTGCGGGAACATCAATTAAAGTCCTTGGTTTTCAAGACTTTGCTGGAAAAAAAGATGCTTTTGCTCAAGTTGAAGTTTTAAGCGATGGTAATTGTTTGGGAAGAAAGGGTTGGGTACTTGCCATTGATATTCAATAAGAACTATTGACAACAGTTCTTTTTAAGGTCATAATGGTTCAGATAAGTTTCAACGCGGGAATAGCTCAGTGGTAGAGCACAACCTTGCCAAGGTTGGGGTCGCGAGTTCGAATCTCGTTTCCCGCTCCAAAAATTTTAAAAAAGCCGCAAATCTTGTGGCTTTTTATTTATCTAATTTTTAAGGCTGCGTAGCAAAGTGGTTATGCAGTGGCCTGCAAAGCCATCTACA
>CAYROI010000110.1:0-5161 GCA_964425835.1 uncultured Methylococcaceae bacterium | reverse complement strand
ATCAAATTTGCAAAGCCTTTAGAAATGGCGAGCAAGGTCGTTTTCATAACCCTGAGTTTACTCTTTTGGAATGGTATCGTGTTGGCTTCAACTTAGATCAATTAATGGATGAGGTTGCCACATTAATTAATATTATTTTAAAATCTCACCAAGTTATTAAAAAAATAAGTTATCAAACCTTATTTTTTCAAAAAACAGGCTTAAATCCACTTCAATATCAACCTCAATTGTATAAAGAATACGCATTATCCCATGCTATTCCAGAAGCCATTTCACTTTGTGAACATAATCATGACCTATGGTTAGATTTTATTTTTAGTCATCATATTCAACCTACTTTAATAGGCGAACAAATTTATCTAGTCCATAGTTACCCAGCCTCACAGGCCTCATTAGCACGAATTAATACTAATAACCCCGCGATTGCTGATAGGTTTGAAGTCTTTGTCAATGGCATAGAACTCGGTAACGGTTTTTTTGAATTGGCAGATGAGTCAGAGCAAACTTTACGTTTTGAGCAAGAAATAATCGTTAGAAAAATAAATAATCGCCCGTCCGTTAGTAAAGATTGGCGTTTTTTAGCCGCATTAAAAGCAGGATTACCTAACTGCTGTGGTGTTGCCATTGGATTAGATCGTTTATTAATGTTAATGACCTCAAGCACTGCCATTGATGAGGTGTTAGCTTTTCCGCTTGACAGAGCCTAATCGAATCATTACGGAGTGTTTGCTAAAATAAAGACCGTGATATAATCTAGCTTGTGCTTGTTCTTTCCACTTTGGTAATTTCGTGAAACACTCTATAATTTCCCCCTTACTATTCACCACATTGATGGTCTCACCCGCTATTCATGCGGCAGAAAGTTTTATTGTTGAAAACATACAAGTTAAAGGTTTGCAAAGAACCCCTGTAGGCACTGTTTATAACTACTTACCCGTTAAAGTCGGCGAAAAATTCTCTTTAGATAAGGTAGGCTCTGCTATTCGCACCTTATTTAAAACAGGTTTTTTTAAAGATGTTCAATTGGAAAGGCAAGGATCAACCTTAATTGTTAGAGTGAAAGAATATCCATCTATTGCTAAAGTCATTTTTGAAGGTAATGAGGATTTAAAAACTGAAGAACTCACTAAGGCGTTACAATCGGTCGGTTTATCAGAGGGTAAGGTGTTTAATCCGCAAATACTGGATAAAATAGAACAAGAGTTAAGACGACAGTATTTCAGCCAAGGTAAATATGGGGTAAAAATTGATACCAGTGTTTCTAATCTAACCCGTAACCGTGTTGGGGTTCATATTGAAATTTCCGAAGGACAAGCTGCAAAAATCAAACAAATAAATATTGTTGGTAATCATAGCTTTGAAACTGAAACTTTACTAAAAAACTTTGAATTGAGTACGACTAATCTACTGTCTTTCTATACCAAAGATGACCAATATGCCAAGCAAAAATTATCCGCTGATTTAGAGCGTCTAACCTCGTATTATTTGGATAGGGGGTATATTAATTTTGCCATTGAGTCCTCACAAATTTCAATGACTCCTAATAAAAAAGAAATGTATGTCACTGTTAATATTAAAGAGGGCGATGTTTTTACCCTTGAAAAAGTTAAACTAGCAGGTAATTTAATTGTCCCGCCTGAAGAATTAATTAAATTGGTAAAAGTCGGACCTGGGGAAATTTTTTCACGTAAAAATGCCACAATCACCTCTAAAAATATTTCTGATCGACTGGGTGATGAAGGTTATATTTTTGCTAATGTAAACATGGTACCTGAAATTAATGATGAGACAAAAACGGTCGAGATGACTTTTTTTGTAGACCCTGGTAAGCGAGTTTATGTTCGTCAAATTAATATTAGCGGTAATGACAAAACTCGTGACGAAGTGATTCGTCGAGAAATGCGTCAAATGGAATCAAGTTGGGCTTCTACTAAGCAAATTGAACGCTCAAAAACGCGCTTGAATCGTTTAGGTTATTTTGAAACAGTCGATGTCGAAACCCCGCCTGTGGTAGGAACTGCCGATCAAATTGATATTAATTACAGTGTGGTTGAAAAAGCTTCGGGGAATTTATCTGCAGGCGTTGGTTTTTCACAAACTAGTGGGCTTATTTTTAATGCCAATGTTTCCCAGGATAATATTTTTGGTTCAGGAAAACGCATTGATGTGGCTTTTAACAATAGCAATATTACGACACAATACAGTTTTGGCTACTATGACCCGTATTTTACTTTAGATGGGGTAAGTATGGGATATAATCTAGGGTATAGAGCACGTAATGCAGGACAAGCTAATATTTCTCGTTATTCTACAGATGTCATTAATAGTGGTTTTAATTTTGGGCTGCCTTTAAACGAAAATGATCGTTTGCGTTTTAATATAGATTTACGTCACACTAAATTGAACCCCTCTGATTTTTCTTCAACAGAAATTTTAGATTTTATTAAAAAAAATGGGGATAAATATTTGACACTTTCTTTTTCTGTCGGTTGGACGCATGACACGCTAAACCGTGCAATTTTCCCAACAGAAGGGGGGCAACAACGTTTCTCTGCCTTAGCGACAGTCCCTGGTAGTGATTTGGAATATTATAAAATAAGTTATAAACAGCAACATTTTTTCCCACTTTCTAAAGATTTTACCTTAAGACTCAATGCGGATTTAGCTTATGGAAATGGTTATGGGGGAACGGATTCCCTGCCATTTTTTGAACATTTTTTTGCAGGTGGGGTGCGTTCCATACGGGGATTTAATGATAATACCCTAGGGCCTAGAGATTCAAGAAATGATCCTTTTGGCGGCTCTGGAAAGATTATCGGTAATGCGGAACTTTTATTCCCTGTGCCGTTTTTTGCAGATCTTCAGTCAGTACGATTGGGGGCTTTTTTTGATGCAGGAACAGTTACTAATGGTTTTGATATTGGTAATATGCGCTATTCTGTCGGCTTATCGGGGGAATGGTTATCCCCTTTTGGTGCGTTATCCGTCAGTGTTGCTAAACCTTTAAATGCAGGCAATCAAGATGATCAGAAGATGTTTCAATTTTCTTTTGGTTCGGGCTTTTAAAAATAATCCCTTTTAGTTCTCATAACTTTTCCCCTATAATTGACTTAACCCCTCACAAATTCGCAATTTTTTAAATACTGGAGATAAATTTAATCATGAAAAATAAAATAGCTTTGTTTTTAGCTTTAATGTTTACCTTAAATGTCAGCTATGCAGAATTGAAAATAGGTTTTGTGAATATTGCTAAAGTTTTAGCAAAAGTTCCTCAAGCAGAAGAAGCTAAAAAACGCTTAGAAACTGAATTTTCACCTCGTGATAAACAACTAGCCTCACAAATACAAGATATTAAAAGATTAGAAAAAACATTAGCGAAAGATGCGAGCATAATGAGCAAATCTAAAAAAAGGGATCTTGAAAAAAATATTATCACTAAAAAACGTGAAGCACGACGCGCGCAACAAGAATTTAGTGAAGATTTTAGCTTACGTCGTAATGAAGAATTAGGTAAATTACAAAAACGTATTATTGAAGCGGTTAAAGAAATTGCTAAAGAAGATGATTATGATTTATTATTGACTGATGGCGTAATTTATGCCAAACCTGAAATTGATGTCACAGCACGGGTACAAGAAAAATTGTCAAAATTCTGATAAAAAACACTCTCAATGATTAAATTTCACTAATGTACATTATTAATACAATATGTCTGGACAATTAAATACCTTAGAAATTCAAGAGTTTTTACCGCACCGCTACCCTTTCTTATTAATAGATCGCGTCCTTGAATGTGAGCCTGGAGTAAAATTATTAGGGTTAAAAAATGTTACCTTTAATGAACCTTTTTTCCAAGGACATTTTCCAAAAGAACCTATTATGCCAGGGGTATTAATTCTGGAAGCTTTAGCACAAGGAACAGGTTTGCTGGCCTCCGCAACAGAACCTGAAGAGCTTGGTAAAGGGGTCACCTATTATTTAGTGGGTATTGATAAAGCGCGTTTTAAACGCCCTGTGGTGCCAGGGGATCAGTTAATGTTAGAAATTACTTATCTTAGAAATAAACGTAATATTTGGTCATTTGCCTGTCGTGCCGAAGTTGATGGAGAATTTGTTGCCAGTGCAAATATTATGTGTGCAGCATCGGTGGACTAATTTTGATTGATTCTAAAGCAATGATTGATCTCAATGCAGAAATAGCGGATAACGTACAGATTGGTCCTTTTTCAGTGATTGAAGGTAATGTTCAAATTGACAGTGGCACTGTTATTGGATCACATGTTGTCATTAAGGGATCAACTAAAATAGGGAAAGATAACAGAATTTATCAATTTTCATCCATCGGAGAAGACCCGCAAGATAGAAAATATGCCAATGAGGTCACTCAACTTCAAATTGGTGATAGAAATACCATTCGTGAATTTAGTACCCTCCATAGGGGAACGTTACAAGATCATAGCCTAACTAAAATAGGCAATGATAATTTATTGATGGCTTATACCCATGTGGCTCATGATTGTATCGTGGGGAATCGCGTCATTATGGCGAATGGTGCTTCCTTAGCAGGTCATGTACATCTAGGAAATAATGCCATACTTGGTGGTTTTACACTTGTGCATCAATTTACGCAAATTGGAGAGTATAGCTTTTCAGCCATGGGGAGTGCAGTCACACAAGACATTCCCCCTTTTGTGATGGTGGGGGGGCGTCCCACGCGACCTCATGGGATTAATTCCGTAGGCATGGAACGTAACGGTGTATCTCCTGAAGTTATTAGAAAAATCCGTAAAGCTTATAAAATTCTTTATAAAAGTAATTTTCGCCTAGAAGATGCCATTGAAGAAATTGAAGACTTGGCAGGAGAAAGCGATGAAATTTCCATGATGGTCAGTTTTCTACGCAATGTTACTCGGGGGTTACTTAGATAAAAATGCCAATTATAGCGGGAATTGATGAAGTTGGACGTGGCTGTTTAGTTGGTGCAGTTATTGCAGCTGCAGTTATTTTAGACCCGAATAATCCGATTGAAGGGTTAACTGACTCTAAAAAATTAACCCCCAAGCGTCGTCAAGCATTAGCAAAAATAATTAAACGTGATGCGTTAGCTTGGCGCATTGGACGTGCCGAACCCTGTGAAATTGATCGGATTAATATCTTACAA
>CAYROI010000109.1:0-5275 GCA_964425835.1 uncultured Methylococcaceae bacterium | reverse complement strand
GATATGCAGCAATGGTATAAAATGGATGTCGTTAAACGCTTCCATCTCTATCATTCACTCAATTCGTCCCTACAACTAGAAACCTTACCTGTTAAGCAATTAGCCCTTGATAAAAATGATAAGAAAATTAAAAAAACTAAAGATTATCATTACTTAGACCCTGTTCTAACCCTTATTTGGATGGTTGATGATACATTAGGTTTTGAAGAAAACTACATTAGTTACGTTCTTAGCCCCGAAATAACTATCAAGTTTATTGAAAATGAAAAATTATGGGCAAACCCTGAACTAACAAAAATTATTCAAGAACAACAAAAAATTCTAAAAATATTACAAAATAATACGAAAGGTTTAAGTTTTTTACGCAAAAATAAATTAATTTTTCTTTTTCAAAAAAATATCGTCAAAAATAAACGCTTAAAAAAATATGTCCGCTGGTTTCAATTTGCTGAAAAAACTAAAAACAAAAATAATGAGAAAAAAGATTTCAAAGAATATCAAGATGATAAAATATTTTTAGCCATTATTAACCGCATTGTTAAAACCAGTCTTAATGATGAAGAAAACCAATATGTGCAAGATCAAGCCGAATTTTGGGAAGATTATGATGAGTTAACCGAACGCCTTTATAACTATGGATTGACTGATGGTAAAAGAAAAGGCAGGAAAGAAGGCATAAAAGAAGGGATAGAAAAAGGTAAAGAATTTGAAAAGATACAAATTGCTATCGCTTTATTGGATATTTTAGAGATAGAAACTATTGCCCAAAAGACAGGCTTATCTGTGGAATCCGTTCTAAGCCTTAAAAATAAAAAACCTTAAAATATATGTCTTATTTAATAAACAATCATATTATTCCAATGAATTAATTCATCATTATCGGCATAACCTAAAATAGTCTCAAATTCATTACTCGTTTTACCAATAATTTTTAAGGTTTCATCAATATTGTAATTAATTAACCCCCGTAAAATCTCATTATCATCACTGTCAACACAAGCAATAAGTTCTCCGCGTTTAAAATCTCCCGATACTTTTTTTACGCCTGTCGCCAATAAGCTTTGTTCGCCATTTTTTAGATTATTTATAGTCGCTTTATCTAATTCCAAATAACCTTTTACCTGTAATTGACCTGCTAACCATTGCTTCCTAGCCGCAAGTGGCGCAATTGTTGGTTTTAAATACGTGCCTAAATCTTTACCTTCAATAATTTCAGTAACCACCGACTCGATCTCTCCTGAAACAATAATCGTTGCAGTCCCTGAACGGGCGGCTATTCGTGCTGCACTAATTTTGGTAAACATCCCGCCACGCCCTAAACCACTATGGCTCTCACCTGCCACTTGATCTAACCACACATCATCAACATCCGCTTGTTTAATTAATTTCGCTTCTGAATCAATCGCAGGGTCACTATCAAATAAGCCTTGTTGGTCGGTCAAAATAATTAACAAGTCAGCTTCCACTAAATTAGTAACTAAAGCAGCTAAGGTATCATTATCACCAAAACGAATTTCATCGGTAGCAACGGTATCATTTTCATTAATAACAGGGATAACTTGAAAATCTAATAAGGATAATAAAGTACTACGAGAATTGAGATAGCGTTTTCGATCCGATAAATCGTCATGGGTTAATAAAACTTGGGCAGTATGAAGCTGATGTTTTTGAAATTTATTTTCAAAAATACGCACTAAACCCATCTGCCCAACAGCCGCTGCCGCTTGCAATTCGTGTAATGTTTTCGGTCGCTGTTTAATTTTTAGACGCGCCATTCCTTCTGCAACCGCCCCCGAAGAAACCAAAATAACATCTTTACCTTGCTGTTTAAGGGCTGCCATTTGTTCAACCCAAGCAGCAATTGCGGGTTTATTTAAACCTTGTCCCCCTGCGGTTAATAAGGAACTGCCAATTTTAATCACAATGCGTTTGGCATTGACAAAATCAGCCCTACTCATTGTCTGCTCGTTGCTCATCTAAAAAATCCATAATCGCAAACATCAATTCACGCGTTCCCCGCTTACTAATCGCTGCAATTTGAAATACCCGCCCTTTCCATTGAAGTTCATCAATAATAGCTTGGCAATGTTGCTCTAATTCTTCCTCTAACACTAAGTCGATTTTATTTAATACTAACCAACGGGGCTTTTCATCTAACCCCTGCCCCCATTTTTCAAGTTCATGAATGATTTTTTTAGCCGACTCGACTGGCGTTTCATCACTGCCATAGGGTTCAATATCAACAAGATGAAGTAATAAACCTGTCCGTGATAAATGTTTAAGAAATTGTAAGCCTAATCCTGCCCCCTCTGCCGCCCCTTCAATAACTCCTGGAATATCAGCCAATACAAAACTGCGTAAATCATCCACTTTAACCACCCCTAAATTAGGGTTTAAAGTGGTAAAAGGATAATCAGCTACTTTGGGTTTTGCAGAAGACACAGCGCGAATTAAGCTTGATTTCCCCGCATTAGGTAATCCTAATAAACCGACATCAGCAATCACCATGAGTTCTAAACGTAAAACTCGTTTTTCACCTAAAGAACCTTTACTAAATTGTTGCGGCGTTCGATTAACGCTACTTTTGAAGCGTGTATTACCCAAACCATGAAAGCCACCTTTAGCAACCAGTAAGGTTTGTCCTGCTTCTATTAAGTCACCAATTTTTTCCCCTGTATTGGCTTCATAAACTAAAGTCCCAGGAGGAACAGCAATATAAGTATCTTTCCCTTTATGTCCCGTACAGTTACGTCCCATGCCATTTTGACCGCGTTGCGCTCGGTGGGTTGAATGAAACCGAAAGGCAACGAGCGTATTAACATTTTCTTTAGCAACTAAATAAATACTGCCGCCATCGCCACCGTCACCGCCATCAGGTCCGCCCATAGGAACATATTTTTCACGCCGAAAAGTGGCAATACCATTTCCACCATCGCCCGCTTCAACCTGAATTTCTGCTTCATCAATAAATTTCACCGAGCAACTCTCTTTTTCTTAATAAAGGACAAACAAAAAAGCCCCGTCATAAGGACGAGGCTCTTTATTTAAATTGATAGGTCACTTAAAAAAGTGACTTAAAAAAATTTAAGCAGCAACAATGCTGACAAATTTGCGATTTTTAGCCCCTTTCGTTTGAAAAAGAACCTTGCCTGTCGCTGTTGCAAATAAGGTATGATCTTTACCCATTCCAACATTTTCACCTGCATGAAACCGTGTTCCACGTTGACGAACAATAATGCTTCCAGCAGGAACGCTTTCACCACCATAACGCTTAACGCCTAGGCGTTTGGAATTGGAATCACGACCGTTTCGGGTACTACCACCCGCTTTTTTATGAGCCATTGTAAATACTCCTTAGGGAATTTAAGCAGAAATGCCCGTAATTTGGACTTCTGTGTAATATTGACGATGCCCCATTTGTTTCATATGATGCTTACGTCGTTTAAATTTAATAATTTTAACTTTTTTATGGCGACCTTGGGACGTAACCGTTGCTGAGACTTTACCGCCATCAACAAAAGGCTGACCGATTTTAACATCGCTGCCTTCGCCAACCATTAAGACTTTATCGAACTCGATACTGTCGCCTTCGCCAAGTTCTAATTTTTCTATTTTTAGGGTCGCACCTTCTTTTACTCGGTACTGTTTACCACCTGTTTGAATTACCGCATACATCAGCGTCAGCTCCATCAAGCATTAATATCTGTTTAAGTGAACAGGGTATTATATTTTTAAAAGCAACAGTCGTCAAACGCTAATTTAATCAAGCAATTAAAGTTTTCATTAAATACCGATTAAAATTATTGACATCAGCTACTTTTATTCAATAGCATGGAGGATTATTTTAAGCAACAGACTCTCGCAAATGTCCTCAAAAACAACAATTGATTTTAATTCCATTAAAAAATTAACCGAAAACGAAGCAAAGGCTGTAGATGAACTTATTTTAAAAGAACTTAGCTCTGATGTTGAGTTAATTAATAAAATTGGACACTATATTATTGGGAGCGGGGGAAAACGTCTGCGTCCGATGGTGTTACTTTTAGCCGCTAAAGCTTTAAATGAAACGAACGAACATCACATTACCCTTGCGACCGTCATTGAATTTTTACATACAGCAACCCTGTTACACGATGATGTGATTGATGAGTCAAATATGCGTCGTGGTAAAAAATCGGCTAATGCTGTCTGGGGAAATTCTGCCAGTGTTTTGGTCGGTGATTTTCTCTATTCTAATGCCTTTCATATGATGATTCGCACCCGTAATTTTCAAGTAATGGAAATAGTCTCTCAAACGACCAGTGAATTAACCGAAGGCGAAATCTTACAATTATTAAACTGTCATAACCCTGATACAACCGAAGCACAATATTTAGCGGTTATTATTCGTAAAACGGCCATTTTATTTAAAGCAGCAGCAAGACTTGCGGCAATTATGTCAAATGCAAGCGAAGAAGAAACCCAAGGCTTAATGGATTATGGACAACATTTAGGGATTGCCTTTCAATTAATTGATGATGCTTTAGACTACACTGCTAAAAGTTCTGAAGAATTAGGTAAAAATTTGGGTGATGATTTAGCCGAAGGTAAACCAACACTCCCCTTAATTTATGCAATCAAACAAGCCTCTAACGAAAAAGCACAAGTGATTATTAATGCAATAAAAACAGGGTCACGTGATTCATTTCAAGCGGTTTATGAAGTCGTTAAAAGTACGCATGCAATTGAAAACACACTACAACGCGCTGATGAGGAAGCAGAAAAAGCCATTATAGCGCTGCATGTTTTAAAAGATTCAGTTTATAAAGAGGCATTAATTTCATTAGCTAAATTTTCAGTACAACGTGATTATTAAACCTAGCTTATTGTGTCTCTATTTATACTATGCTAGTGTATCTCTGTAGTTATTTTTTTAAATTATTGAGGACAAGATTATGGCAGAATGGCGTAAAGTAGCGAAAGCATTTGCATTAGAAAGTGGACATATTACGCAAAAAGAAGTGACAGTTTTAAGAACACAAATTTTTGCAGATCAGCATATTTCTAAAAGTGAGTTAGATTTTTTACATGAAATTAAGCAAGAGGCAGAAAGTTCAGTTCAGTTGCTAGATGATTTAATTACTGACTGTGAAGCGGCGATTAATCAGTAATACCTGCAATCTAAAAGGCAGAGGCGCAAGATATTGCGTCTCACATTAAACGAATACAAGGTTACTTGTTAAACACATTCCTAAAAATTAGAATCTGTATTTTTAACGTTTAATCGTAAATTTAT
>CAYROI010000108.1:0-5482 GCA_964425835.1 uncultured Methylococcaceae bacterium | reverse complement strand
GGCGTATTATACAGTCCTATTTCAGCTCGTCAACTTTATTTTTAATTTTATTTTAAAATCTCCACCAATTATTTTTATTTCAATAAGTTACCACAAAAATTAATTCATCTTTCCCTAAAAATTATATGTCTTAGTGACCATTAACCCTCTCCTAATCTTCATATATATAAAAATTAATGCTAAATAATTACCAATTTTCACAAACAGTGATCCAAATATTTTGTAAAGCCCCCATCGCAGGGCAAGTTAAAACGCGTTTAACGCCTGAATTAACAACAAACCAAGCTGCTATTGTGCATCAATATTTATCAAAAAGGGTAATTAATCAACTTTCTAAACTCAAGCTTTGTCCTTTACAATTATGGTGTTCACCTAATGAAAACCATCCTTTTTTTCAACAACTTAAGATTGATTACGATTTATCCTTGCACGTTCAATCTACAGAAGATTTGGGATTGCGAATGTTTAATGCCATCAATTCTGGTTTGAATAATTACCAACATGTTCTATTAATAGGGTGTGATTGTCCCTCATTTAATAAACAAGATTTTATTAATGCGATTGAAGTTTTAAAACAAGGGGTTGATGTAGTTATCGCACCAACAGAAGATGGTGGTTATAGTTTAATTGGTTTAAACCAGTCTCAAATTAGTTTATTTGAAAACATGTTTTGGGGACATCCTGATGTTTTAAAGACAACGCTAATAAAAGTTAAGCAGCAAAATTTGAATTACCACTTACTAAGACAGCAGTGGGATATAGACACCGCTGAAGATTGGGCAAGGTATTGTCGACAAAATGACATTCAAAAAATAGAAGATTTATAACAAAATTTAGCCTTACAAAAATATTAGTTTTAAATCATTACCTATTTGCCGAGTTTGTTTTAAATGTAATTCTTTTTTATCTGCCATTATTTGCAAGGTGGGCATATTAAACAAACCGCGTCCTTGATCGCCTAAAATAACGGTCGCCATGTAAATAACCCATTCATCAACTAACCCAGCTTCTAATAAAGCACCATTTAGTGTTGCTCCAGCCTCAACTAGAACTTCATTAACCTGCTGTTCTGCTAAAAATAAAAAAACTTCTTTTAGATTTAAACGCTCTTTCTTTGCAGTTAAAACAAATACTTCAAATCCTGCTTGCGCTAATGCTTGCCTTTTTAATTTATCTTTAGAGCAGGTTAAAATTAAACATCGTCCTTCAAGCAAACGCATTTTTGCATTACAAGGCATTTGCAATCGACTATCTAAGACAACACGAATAGGCTGTACTACTTCAGTTCCTATGCGCGCATTTAATGAGGGGTCGTCTGCAAGAACGGTATTAATTCCTGTTAGAATAGCAGAACTTGCTGCTCTTAAAATTTGCACATCTTGGCGCGCTTTATCTCCTGTAATCCATTTGCTCTCACCTGATGCCATTGCCGTTCGTCCATCTAAACTCATTGCCAGCTTGCTCCGAATAAACGGTAAGCCTTCCGTCATTCTTTTTATAAAGCCCTGATTCAGCAACCTTGCATCTGTTTCTAGCACACCACAACACACTTCAATCCCCGCTTGCTGCAATTTTTTTAAGCCCTGACCTGCAACTAAAGGGTTGGGATCTTGCATAGCAACAACGACACGCGCAACATTCGCTTTTATTAAAGCTTCACAACAAGGCGGCGTTTTTCCATAATGGCTACAAGGTTCTAAAGTAACATACGCTGTTACGCCTTCCATATTAGTAACTTGTTCTAGTGCATTGACTTCCGCATGTCCCTGCCCTGCCCTTTTATGCCAGCCTTCGGCAATAATTTTGTTATCTTTTACTAAAACACAGCCTACGCGAGGGTTAGGGTCGGTAGTATAGCGACCTTTTTTAGCAAGACTAATCGCTTTCGCCATATAAAAACTATCGCGCACCATAGTCTAAAAAACAGCTAAAGCTGCTTTATAATCAGGCTCGTTGGCAATATCTTTAACCAATTCTCTATAAATGATCGTGTCCTGTTCGTCTATAACAACAACCCCACGTGCGGTTAATCCTTTCAATAGACTATCGATTAAACGTATCCCATAGTCATCTGCAAAACTTGAGCGAAAACAAGACAAAGGAATTACGTTTTTGATCCCTTCTATTTCACAAAATCGCCCTTGTGCAAAGGGTAAATCATACGAAATCACTAAAATAACCGTGTTTTCCAAACGCGCCGCCTTTTCGTTAAAAATTCGTGTAGACATTGCACAAGTTGGGGTATCTAAACTGGGTACGATAACCAGCACTTTCTTTTTTCCTCGATAGTTTTTGAGGGTTATATTTTTTAACTGCCCACTTACCAATTCGAAATTGGGTGCTTTCGTACCTATTTTAGGTAGATCACCACAGGTATTAATGGGTTTTCCATGAAAAGTAATTGCTGTCATTATCTTATAAAGTATAGTTAATAAAGAATACACGCTAAATTATTTACAATAAAAATAACGTAGCTAATCCTAAAAATGCCATAAAACCAATCACATCCGTAACCGTTGTCAATAACACCCCACCCGCTAACGCTGGGTCTATCCCCATTTTATCTAATGCTAAAGGAATCGTTGCTCCTGCGAAGGCGGCACAAATTAAATTAATCACCATTGCGCTGCCTAACAATAATCCTAAGCTCACACTTTGAAACCAAAGACCTGCAACAATGGCAACAATAATAGCCCATAAAACCCCGTTAACAACCCCAATCGAAAGCTCTTTGACCAAAATTCTCCCTGCATTCGCATCATTCACTTGCTTTAAAGCCATTCCTCGAATAACAAGCGTGAGCGTTTGACTCCCTGCAATTCCGCCCATACTAGCAACAATAGGCATCAGTACTGCCAATGCCACAATTTGATCAATGGTCGCTTCAAAAAGACCAATAACCCAAGCTGCCAAAAAAGCAGTAAATAAATTAATCCCTAACCATACGGCCCGTCGTTTAGCACTAACCGCAACAGGGGCAAACATATCTTGCTCTTCATCTAAACCCACACGGCTCATCAATGAATGTCCTTCCTCATTACGAATAATATTAATTACATTATCAATACTAATTTGCCCTAGAATCCGTCCTTCTTCTGATAAAACAGGCGCAGATAATAGATCACGTTGTTCAAATAATAACGCGACCTCAGAAACAAGCATTTGATAAGGAATCCCATTTTCACCTCTATTCATCACCTCTGATACTTTTAAATGCCCATCTTTAGTCAATAAATAACTCACAGGCAATAAACCTTGATAATGATTATTACGATCAACAACAATGAGACTATCTATCGCTTCTGCCATCTCACCCCGTTTATGTAAATAACGTGAAACCACATTAAGTGAAACATCCCCACGAATCGTTAAAAAATCTAATGACATAATACTAGCCGCCGTATTTTCATCATAAGATAATGCAGATTCAAGACGACTACGTTCCACTTCTGCAATTGAATCAAAAACTTGTGACAATAAAGGCTCAGGGAGTGTATGCAATAAATCAAGCATATCGTCCGATTCAAGATTTTCAGTCGCTTTTATTAAATCCTTTCTATCCGTAATTTTAAGTAAACCTGTCGCAACTTCTACGTGTAGTTTAACTAAAATTTCTGCCATCACATTAGGGGGAATAACAGACCAGATTTTGGCCCGTTCTGGTGGCTCTAGTGATTCAATAATATGCGCCGTTTCCGCAGGATAGAGTGAATGAATAAAAATCCTTACATCGTTAATAGAACCTTTTTCTAAAAGCTCTATAATCCGTTCTAATTGATGTTTGTTATGATTTCGTTTAACTGTCGTAGGCATGATAGAAAATAAAGAATGGAAAAAAGAAGGGGTTAATATAATTCTCGGTAGAGGACAATAATATTTAGATTTTTGTTTTTAAAATAATTTCCTAGGGTATTTGCAAGATAAACCGAACGATGTTGCCTGCCTATATAACCTATAGCAAGGGTGAGCATTTACCCACCCTATTCTAAGGTTAATTATCCTCTGTGCTTTCCATTTTTTTCTTTATGTTTGATAATTTGGCGATCTAGTTTATCCACCATATGGTCAATCGCTGTATACATATCTTCTTGATGATCCTCTGCAAATAATTTAGCCCCACTAATTTGAACCGTTGCTTCAGCTTTGTGAACTAATTTTTCAACCGTTAAAATGACATGTACATCCGTTACATTATCAAAATGACGTTTTAATTTACTAATTTTATCTTCAACATGGGCTTTTAATGCGTCTGTTACGTCCAAATGGTGACCTGTTATACTAACTTGCATGGATAATCTCCTAGTTTAAAATGAATTTTAAAAGCATCATAAAAGACGCTTTCGTTGACTTGATGAGGCGATAGACATCGCTTCCCGGTATTTAGCAACGGTACGCCTTGCGACCTTAATGCCTTTTTCTTTTAATATAATTGATAATTTTTCATCGCTTAACGGTTTGTTTAGTGGTTCGCTTGCTATTAATTCTTTTATAAATGCTCTAATTGCGGTCGCAGAACATTCTCCCCCCTCAACTGTTGATACATGACTGGAAAAAAAATACTTAAATTCCATAATACCATTCGGTGTGTGCATGTATTTTTGCGTTGTCACTCTGGAAATAGTTGATTCGTGCAATTCAAGTTCTTCTGCAATATTTCTAAGCACCATCGGTTTCATGGCAATAGCACCCTGTTCTAAGAACGCCGTTTGTTTTTTAACAATACATTTTGCTACTCGCAATAAAGTTTCATTACGACCTTGCAAACTTTTAATAAACCATTTTGCTTCCTGCAAATGATCTTTCATACTCACATTGTCCTGACTATTATCCGCCCGTTTAATCATGCTTGAATAAAAGGGGTTTATCCTTAATTTAGGGGTAATATCTGGATTAAGAGAAACTCGCCATTCGCCCTTATACTTACTAACAAAAACATCAGGAATCACATAACCTGAATCAACATTTTGTATTTGTGTCCCAGGTTCTGGATCTAAACTTCTAATTAAAGCAATAATTTGTTCTAATTGCGTCTCTGTGACACTTAACTTTTTAATCAGTTTTAATTTTTCTTGCGTGGCTAATAAGTCAAGATAATTGCCAACCAAGACTAAAGCTATGTCTCTATAGGCTGTAGATGGGGGTAATGCCCACAATTGCAAGCTTAGGCAATCACTTAAATCAACCGCAGCGACCCCCGTAGGTTCAAAGCTTTGAACGCGATGTAACACCGCTATCAATTCATCAAACTCTACATCCTCTAATTGCTCGGTTAATCCTTGATAAATTTCTTCTTGCGTAATGCTTAAATAACCTTTTGGGCTGATAGCATCAATAATAGCAATTGCTATCGCATGATCTTTTGGCGATAAAATAGATAACTCTAATTGCCATAATAAATGTTCTTGTAAGGTTTCAGCCTTAGTTTGCTGAACCTCAAAGTCAGGAATTTCGGCTGACATTGTCGATGATGAAGTAGGTAATA
>CAYROI010000107.1:4347-5511 GCA_964425835.1 uncultured Methylococcaceae bacterium | reverse complement strand
TAATTGTGCGAGTTTTAAATCAATCTTTGCATTAATTTTTTGTGTTGATAAATCAACCTTAGCGTTGGAATTTAAAGTAACCAGCGCATTATTAAAACTGAATTGTTTAAGTTGTAAGTTGTGTGCATCTGTGGCGACAAGATTAATATTTAATTGTTGGTTAATGCCTAGTAAATCAACAATATCCTTAGATAATAATCCCGTTTGCAATCGAATATCTGCGTGTAAATTTAGCCAAGGTTGTTCGCTAATTCCTAATTTAAGCTGGGTATTTAATTCCCCCAACCCCTCTAATGTCGTATTCAGATCAACTTTTAAATCTGAAAGCAAACCTGTTGCTTTTAAGTCTAAATCTAAATTTTTTAATCCAGGGTTTTGAGTTAACAGGGCTAATAATCCCCCCGTTTCATCAGCATGAATCGTTGAGGTTATTTTTAATGGATTCAAATAAATAAGCGCGTCAATATTAAGATTTAAACTTGCTTGATCTAACCGTTTTAATTGTAATTTAGCTTTAATTTCCTGACCGACCGTATATGCCTCAGCGGTAAGATTTAATGCTAATGACTGCCCAATAACCGCTTTTTCAAGTCTAATCTCATCAATCCCAAGATGGCTAACATTAATAATCGGTAAATTAAGGTCTAATTCAGGTAAAGAGGTGGGGATTTCAATGGCTGTATCTTCTTCTATAGGTTCTTCTTTAGACGGTGGTAAACGTTTAATCCACAATTGTTTCAAGCTTAATTCATCTACTCGAATTTCACCCGTTAATAATGCTGAAAACGACCAAGCTAATTGTGCTTGTTGTATTTTCAGCCAAACGCCTTGTTTATCGGCAATACTAAATTCATCAAAATGAATATTAAAAGGAAAAAAACCTTCAATTGGACTTATTTTGATTTGGACTTTTTCATCACTCAGGGTTTGACTTAAGTTCAGAGCGATTTGTTTTTGTACGAAGGGAATTTGTAACAAAATGATTGTCAGCAGTAAAAAACTAACTAAACCAAGTCCAATATAGTGACTGATCCGTAACCACTTACGCTGCCATAGGTTGGCGATAAAAGATTTCAATAGAGGCTACCAATTTAAAAGGGGAATATCTTAGCGTGAAATTGCTAAATGGAAAATAGGATCAGTCTTCATTATGAAACAATTAGG
>CAYROI010000107.1:0-4247 GCA_964425835.1 uncultured Methylococcaceae bacterium | reverse complement strand
TTTCGACAACAGCAAAGCGTTTATTTAACATGAAAAAATAGCGCAATCACTTGAATTGGTAACGCTATCTTCTATTTTCTATCCGCCAAAAAAACTGGACATGATGAAATAGCTCAGGGATACTGCTCATTTTATTTTACCAATATCGTTAATAAGGAGAAGATAATGGGGTTTATGCAAGGTAAACGTGTTTTAATTGTGGGTTTAGCTAGTAATCGTTCCATTGCTTGGGGAATTGCGCAAGCGATGTATCGTGAAGGGGCGGCGTTGGCATTTAGTTATCAAAATGAAAAACTAAAACCACGAGTAGAAAAAATGGCCGCTGAATGTGGTTCTAACATTACCATTGAATTAGATGTTGCAAAAGATGAGGACATTATCAATGTCTTTACTGAACTAGAAAAACATTGGGACGGCTTAGATGGCATTATTCATTCGGTCGCTTTCGCACCCCGTGAGGCTTTAGATGGCGATTATGTGAATGCGACGACACGGGAGAATTTTTCCGTAGCACATGATATTAGTTCCTATAGTTTTACAGCCCTTGCAAAAGCAGGTCGCCGTATGATGGCAGGTCGTAATGCGGCATTATTAACTTTAAGTTATTTAGGGGCTGAACGCGCTATTCCAAATTACAATGTAATGGGGGTTGCAAAAGCTAGTTTAGAGGCAAACGTCCGTTATATGGCGGTTGCCCTCGGTGCAGAAGGCATACGGGTTAATGCGGTGTCAGCAGGCCCGATTAGAACATTAGCGTCTGCAGGAATTAATAATTTTAAATCTATGCTCAGTAAAGCGGCCGACACCGCGCCTTTAAAACGCAATGTTTCTATTGAGGAGGTCGGGAATGCTGCCGCTTTCTTATGTTCTGATTTAGCCTCAGGGATTACAGGCGAAATTACTTATGTCGACTGTGGTTATAATATTGCAGGGATTGCGGCAAGTTAATCATTCCTTAATTTTTTCCTAAAAAACAGGCGTATAAATTTTATTTTGTACGCCAAAATTCTTATGACTATAAATACTTATTGCCTTTGCGGCTCAAAATTAAGCTACCAAGATTGTTGTCGCCTTTACCATGAAGGAATCAAAACACCGCCTACGGCAGAAATTTTAATGCGTACGCGTTTTACCGCTTATGCAATGCAAAAAGGCAATTATTTAATTAAAACTTGGGTAAGCAGTACCTGTCCTAGCAATATTAATTTTGAAAAAGAAGACGCACAATGGCAAAGCTTAGAAATAATCAAAACAAAAAAAGGACAAATTAACGATAGCCGAGGTATCGTTGAGTTTAAAGCCTATTTTTTAAACCAAGGCACGCCCTCGGTGATGAATGAAATTAGTCGTTTCACAAAAATAGGCGACCGTTGGTTTTATCTTGATGGGCAAGTTAAATCAGTTAAATTAATTAACAAAAGTAAGCATCAAGGAAAAAATGCCGCCTGTGCTTGTGGTAGTGGTAAAAAATTTAAACGCTGCTGTGGCAAATAATTAAATCGCAATTATTTCATTCGCTTTGAAAACGACAATTGTTTTTCCATGCGCGGTGATGAGTTTTTTTAGTTCTAATTCTTTTAATACCCGACCTGCAACTTCTCGAGAACACCCGACAATACGGCTTAATTCTTGACGGGTTATTTTAATTTGCATGCCTTTTTCATGAGGCGTTGCATCAGGATCTTTACATAAATCTAATAACGTCCGCGCCATTCGTCCTTCAACATCCATAAAAGCCAAATCACGAAAGTTACGACTGGTCATAATCAGCCGATCTGATAATTGTTTCCCAATCATAAATAAAATATCAAACGCATCGGGGGCTAATTCAGCTTTTAATAATTGCTTTAAACGTTTATGATTTATTTCTGCTAATTGGCAATCACAACGGGTTTTAATATTGACCATTCTCACTTCGGTTTCATTAAAAATCCCAATTTCACCGATAAATTGTCCCTCATGGAGATACGCATAAATTAATTCACGTCCATCATCTTCATCAATCGTCCCAACAGTCACCGAACCCTTGATGATAAAATAAAGTTTTTTATTATAATCGCCAATATGAATTAACGTTGTTTTAGGCGGATAGTTTTTGATATGACAATAACGCAAAAAATTTTTAAGTGCGGGATTTTTCTCAGGGTCATTAACAGTAATCGTCACAAATTTGCACCTTATCAAAGTTATTGTTAAAAAATAAACTGCCACCATACCGCATTTTAGGTCACTAACTCAATACGCATTGATAAATTAATTGCGGTAATATGTTTGGTTAATGCGCCAATGGAAATATAATCAACCCCTGTTGCGGCAATTTCAGCAATATTGTCCAAATTGACATCGCCTGATGCTTCTAATTCAATTTGTTTATTATTTAAGATAACGGCTTGTTTTAACATCTTGATAGAAAAATTATCCAACATAATGCGATCAGGTTTTGCCGCAATTGCTTGTGATAATTCGGCGATAGATTCCACTTCAACCTCAACTATAACTTTTGTTTGCATGCGTGCCTTGTGAACGGCATTTTTAATCGACCCTGCGGCGATAATATGATTTTCTTTAATTAAAACGGCATCATAAAGCCCTGTTCTGTGATTCACCCCCCCCCCACATTTTACCGCGTATTTTTGTGCTAAACGTAACCCTGGAATGGTTTTACGTGTATCTAAAACTTTACACGTTGTATGATTAACCGCATTCGCATAGTGTTTGGCTTGGGTCGCCGTTGCCGATAAAGTTTGTAATAAATTAAGTGCGGTTCTTTCGCCTGTTAATAACGCCCGTGCATTTCCTTCTAAAGTACACAATAAGGTATCCGCCTCAACAAAATCAGCATCATTATGTTGCCAATGAACGGTTATATCAGGGTTTAAGTTATTAAAAACTGCCGTAAACCAAGCTTGTCCACATAAGACCATGGGTTCACGTGTTATCACGGCTGCTTTTGCCTTTTTATTCGCATCAATAAGCAACGCGGTGACATCCCCTGTGCCAATATCTTCTTCAAGAAAACGAGCAACATCTATTTTTTGAGGTACGATTATCATAAGGATTCTGTTTTGTTAGCTAATAAATTTTTCAAATAATGATAAACTTGCGCCATAATGAGTGGTTGGGCTTTCGCATTGGGATGTAGCCCATCTTGTTGCATTAATTCTTTTTTTAACGCTACCTCATTAAGAATAAAAGGCACTAAATTTACCTTTAATTCCGTTTTTAATTGTTGATAAACCTCTGCAAACCGTTCTGTATACCGTGTTCCATAATTAGGTGGGATACGCATACCTAATAGTAACACTTTAACACCCTGCGCTTGACACCGTTTAATGATCTTAGCCAAGTTTGTTTTCATAATTTTAGGTGACAATCCTCTTAAGCCATCATTCGCCCCTAATTCCAAAATAATCACTGAAGGCTTATAATTATTTAAAATTTGGTCTATTCTAGCTAGACCGCCTGCAGTAGTTTCACCACTGGCACTTTCATTTCTTAGTTGATAATTTTTTTTAGGGGTATTTAATTTTTTTTGCAATAAATTAACCCAGCCTTGTTGGGTCTCAATCCCATGACTCGCACTAATGCTATCGCCCAATACCACAATGGTATTAGTTGCTAAAACGGTTGATGAACTGACTAACATAACAATAGCCCATATAAATTTAAACATGTCTCAATCCCAGATAAATAAAACAGCAGAAGTTATTATTGAAACTAAAAACCTTAGTAAAATAGTTTTTAGCTCCCACGTAGAACTTCACATTTTGTCAGCAGTTGATTTAATAATCAAATCGGCAGAAAGTTTAGCTATTGTGGGGGCATCTGGATCAGGAAAATCAACATTATTGGGATTACTCGCAGGTTTAGATACTCCAACAACAGGGGATGTAATAATAAAAGGTCAAAATATTACCGCTATGAATGAAGATGGTCGTGCTTTAATTCGTAACCAATTCATAGGTTTTGTCTTTCAATCTTTTCAATTATTGCCCAATTTAACTGCCTTAGAAAACGTCATGCTCCCCTTGGAATTAGCAGGTGATAACCAGGCTAAAGAAGCCGCTATTTTGTTTTTAGAGCGTGTTGGCTTACAAGAACGCTTAAAACATACGCCTAAACAGCTTTCTGGTGGCGAACAACAACGGGTCGCGCTTGCCCGTGCTTTTGTGACCCAGCCCGCAATTTTGTTTGCTGATGAACCGACAGGAAACCTTGATAGTAAAACAGGCGCGCATATTATTGAG
>CAYROI010000106.1:0-5596 GCA_964425835.1 uncultured Methylococcaceae bacterium | reverse complement strand
TTTAACACTATTTCTTAACTTTGGATAAGAATAGGTAAGTTTAAAGGAACAGAAATATAAGAATACACCTGTAGAGACGCAATGTTTTACGCCTCTACTAATAATAAAAAATATTCTTACCAGTGATAACTTAGCGTTGCATAAATATTACGACCTGGCAATTGATTGCGTTCGGTTCCACCTGTGACCCGGTTGTAACCGCCTAAATGGTCGCGATGTTCTGTATCTAAGACATTTTCAATACCTGTTCCAATGATTAAACCATCAATCGGCTCATAATTAGCACGTAAATTTAATAACATATAGCCTTTGGTTTTAAGCTCATCGTTATAGCCTGCAACATCGCCTTGGTCTGCATAAAATACCCCTTCAATTGACCCCATCCAACCTAGATTTTCATAAGTGAGCTGTACGCGACCATTAAGCGGTGAAATTCGATAGAGATCATCATCGCCTGTGGGTGCATTTATTCGTTGACCGCGAACATAACTTAAACCCGCATCAACGCGCCAATAATCATCAAAGGCATAGCCTGCATCAAAATCAACCCCATAGAGTTGGGCTTGAATGTTATCAAAACGTAATGTCCCTGCACTAATATTGGTTGCTGCGGTTAACACGGTTGCATTGACATCACTTTCTGCAACAGGAATACCTTGAATATAATTATCAATATAATGATAAAAAGCGCGCGGTGCAAAATACGCATTATCATTATGCCAATCAAATCCTAGTTCAAATTGATACGCTGTTTCATGTTCAAGTGCTTGATTTCCTATATAAACCCGACCATCTGCCAATCCACCTGTTGCTTCCAAAGGTAACCATAAATAACGTTCTTGGTAGCTAGGCATACGATTTTTACGGGCAAAACCGACTTCAATATCTAAATTTTCATTCATGGTGTAGCGGAAAATAGAGGTGAAATCAACATCAATATCTTCTTGATGTCTTTTTTGCGCATTGAAATCATCCATTAAAACTTTATGATTACGTCCCACTTTTGTAGGTAACTTACTCACGCTACTGTAAACCGTATCCGAACTTGTTTGCGCATAAGTTAGGCGTACGCCTAATTCAAGTGACAAATCGGTTGCAATATCACCATTCCATTCACTAAACAGGCTATAACGGTCACGTTCAATCCCTTTAAAATTTTCAACATAAAACTTAGCATTGTTTGGATTGGTAATTAATCCACCATGATTTGCCTGATCGCCGTTAAAACCGACGGTCATTTCACCGCCAAATAGAGGCATGGCTAACGAGACATCTGCACCCCCTGCTTCAACGTTAGTTCGGTTTTCTCGGTATGCAGGTTTTTTAATTCCTGTTAATTCACCTCTTAAAGTGAAATTATTCATTAAATGACGCATTTTTTGATAATATAGATTAGTCTTTAGCTTAAGACCATTATCCATATCCCATTGATAATTCGTATTAAATAATCCACCTCTGACATAAATAATATCCATTGGTAATGCAGGTGTCCCACTATGACCTGTATCGGTATTACTGTAATTAATGCCAAATTCATGGCCCTTACGTTGATAACCATACCCTGCAGTGAAAGTATTTCTATCGTATTTGGTTCGGTTGAGCTTTTGATTATTTTTAAATTTATAATCACGTCCTTTTTCTTGGCTGCCACTTAGATAAATTTTATGATTTTGGTTGGCAATTGATCCCATCAGTGAGCCAAAATGCCCATCTTCTACCGAGCTATAACCCATAGAGGCAACGCCTGTGGTTTTAAAGTCTTCGCCTTCATCAGCAAATTCACCTTTACGCGATTCAACTGACATTGACCCGCCCATCGTTTCTATGCCGCTACTAACGGATGCAATCCCGCGTTTAACTTTGAGTGACCCTGTTAATGCCGCAGGAAAATGACTTAAAGGCGGATCCATGCTATTTGGGCCGACTTCTTTGATATTATTGCCATCAATGGAGACATTAATTCGATTACCTGCAAGTCCCCTATATTGTGCAATTCCCGTTAAAGGACCACTTCGATTAACATTTGCACCAGGAACATTTTTTAAAAGTGATGCCGTATCTTTAAGTGCTGAAGAATCAGGGGCGGTGGCAAATGTCCCAGGTCGATTGCCTGTTCCTTCCACGATAATTGTCGGTAATTCTTCTGTTTGCTCGGCAATTGTAACTGTAGGGATGACGAATATAGTCGCAATGGCTAGATTAAGTGTCGTTTTCAATGTCTCTCCTTAGTCGTTTTATAAAAATACTTTAATTTAACGGTTGAAAAGCATTAATCATTCCATTTCTTATTTACTAATATAAAACAAATAGTTATCAAAAACAACAAGATCTAACACGCTAAAATTGTGTTATTTAACCTAATAAATAAAATAAATGGGTTATATGACGCAATCATGAATTCAGCCGTTGACGATTTAGCATTTAAAAGTTATAGTTTTTTCATTTTTAACCTTTTACAGACTTTAACTTATGTATATGGCAATGACCCGTTTTCAGGTATCCTTAGGACAAGAGATGTTATTTGAATCGGTATGGAAAAAACGCAAAAGTTATCTTAATGAAATGAAGGGCTATCGTGGATTATTTTTATTACGAGGAGAAACAAATGAAACCTATTCATTATATGTTTCTCATTTTATCTGGAATAGTAAAGAAGATTTTGATGTTTGGACAAACTCAGAGGATTTTGTTAAAGCCCATACCCAATTTGGCGACCTAAATGCTTTGTTTATTAACCAACCTGTCTTTGAGGGCTTAACTGTTGTTTTACAAGAAAAACCGAATAAATAAAAAAGGCGATAAATGATTCCATCGCCTTTTTCCTATTAACTATTATCCATTGTCGACTTTTGGATAAAACAGCCACTTTTTTACATGTAAATGCTTTCTAATCGGTGTTTTAATCACAGAAACACATAAAGCAATTGAGAATAAGCACCAAACTGCCGCGTATTCATTAGGATCATCGGTCAAAATATCTGAAATCAAAGGACCTATTAAATAGTGAAACCCCACAAACCGCCAAGAACCATAAATAAGTGGCATACAAAAAGCAACTAAGATATAAACGAGGGCGTGTAATCCCCAATTAAATCCAAATAACCACGCAACAGGTTCAGACATAATGCCATTCAAAGGCATCTGCCAAGCGATATGCCAAGCACCTGACACGGAACAAGTTTGTGTCCCACAAAAACCTTCAACACCCACATGACAAGACCCTGCCCAATCAAATGGAAACATCTTGACTAACATTGCCACAGAACCCATAGCAGAAATAGTATAAACCGTTGTTGCTATTTTTTTCTTTACGGATTCTGGAATAAAATACATCGCGACCATATTGACAAAAAATGGCTGAAACGCAATATGTAAATACCCAAACAAGGTTAATATCTGATTATTTGGGCTATCACATAAATCAATATAGGCATAGGTTGCCGCTTGTAACAACTCCATTAATGCAAAATAAGTTAAAGGAATCCATAACTCTTTAGATTCCCCTTTTACTGCAACATACACAGCTGTTCCAAGCCCTACTGCGGCTAAAACCCCTGATGCTTCACCACTCCAACACATAAATAATTTTTCCTTATTTTATTTTTATTAAAAATAATTAACTCGTGCCTGCCCTTTACCTTTCACAATCTCGCCAATAGAAAAAACTATTTCCCCTTGTTCCTCCAAAATCCCAAGCGTTTCTTGTTCATCCTCAGCGGCAACACAAACAATCATCCCTAAACCACAATTAAAAGTAGTCAACATATCGGCTTCCGAGATATTACCTTGGGTTTGTAACCATGCAAACACATCCAGTTGAGTCCATGAATTAAGTTTTACATTAGCATCCAAGTTATCCGCTAAGACACGCGGTAAATTTTCAGTAATGCCACCGCCTGTAATGTGGGCAAGTGCATGAACATCAACCGATTTTAATAAAGTTAATAAGGGTTTAACATAAATACGGGTAGGCTCTAATAAAATATCCCCCAAAGATTTACCATTAAGGATTTCATCTAGTGAAATATTTTTAGTTTCAATAACCTTACGAATTAATGAATAGCCATTAGAATGCGCGCCAGATGAGGCTATTCCTATTAATTTATCACCAACTTTAACGTTACTACCATCAATTATTTTTGATTTCTCAACAATCCCAACACTAAACCCTGCTAAATCATATTCGCCATCCGCATACATGCCTGGCATTTCCGCCGTTTCACCACCGACCAAAGCAGCCCCTGCTAATTCACATCCTCGCCCAATCCCTTCAATAACGGCGGCAGCGGTTTTAATATCTAATTTTCCTGTGGCAAAATAATCTAGAAAAAATAAAGATTCAGCCCCCTGAACGATAATATCATTAACACACATCGCCACTAAATCAATGCCAATGGTATGGTGACGATTTAATTCAACAGCTAATTTTAGTTTAGTTCCGACCCCATCTGTACCTGAAACTAAAATAGGCTGTTGATAGCGATCTAAGGGTAATTCAAATAAAGATCCAAAACCACCTAATCCAGCCATAACACCTGGAGTACGCGTTTTAGCTGCAATGGGTTTTATTCGCTCAACGAGTTTGTTTCCCGCTTCTATATTAACGCCTGCCTTTTTATAATTAAGACTTTGTGAATGTTCTTGACTCGCCATTTTTCTCTTTATTGATGTGAAAATATTATGTGTACCTAAAAGATAAACTATTTTATCTTTTAATTTATTTATAAGGTTGCATCAGAATAAATCCTTTCGATAGGATGCTCAATTTTTTTAGATGCTAATTCTAAGGCATATTTATAGCATTCACTGGCTTTATTTTTATCATTTTTATTATAAAACAAATCGCCTAATAATTGATAAGCGGCGACTGTTGGCTTAAAAGAAATACTTTTTGATAAATAATCTTCTGCTTTTTCTAATTGATCGCATTTTAAGCTTATTTTCCCTAGCATTCGTAATAATATGGGGTTTTCAGGGTGCGATGCGACCCATTTTTCAGCTGTTAATAATTGATTAACATAATGGTTTGATTTAATGTTACCAAAAATAACTAATAGCGTTTCACTCCAATTTTCAGAAATTGCATCGACAACGGCAGTCTCAATATCAGTCCCACCATTTGCTACAATCATTGCTGAGAAATAGATGGAACGCACTTCATTAAGCTTTTGAATATGGGAAGGAATTGTTGTCCAAAGCTGCTGAATATTGCTAACCTCTCCTTTTTCAGCCGCTTGTTTTAATAAATTTGTGTAGGTTTCGGTTTCTAATAATTTAACTTCCGCCTCCATGAGTACCTTATTTTTATTTAAAGAAGGAATTAATTGTCGCATTCCATTCCAATCACCTAAACTTCGATAAGCTTGATGTAATAATTTCAAAACGCTCGTATGAGTTGGGTCAATACTATTTAATTTAGTTAACGTTTTTACCGCTTCACCAAATTGTTTTTCAGATAAATTTAATTCCGCTTGCGTAAGCCCTACCGCAATATCAAGCTCGCTACTTTGATCTGCGGCTTTTTTAAGATACTCATCACGTTTTTCTATTGCACCTCGAGATTGTGCAGCACGAGCGGCAGTTAGATAATGTAATA
>CAYROI010000105.1:0-5653 GCA_964425835.1 uncultured Methylococcaceae bacterium | reverse complement strand
AGTCGATTGCGCCCGTTTAATCGCATGTGCTAAAAGCATAATGTTGTCATAACCTAATGCTGCATTTTGTTCAGGCCAATGTTTCTCATCATGATAGGCTTGATCATAAAGTTTTATAAAAGCTTGATTTTTTTCTAACAGTGGATTGAAAATAGTAGGAATAATTGATTTTTTAAGTTCTTTGGCATTTTCCCATTCCATAACTTTTGCTAAAAAAGCATGGGTTGCGAGTGTTTCACCTCCAACAAAAGGAGTTCTTAACCCCATATTTCGACTTTCTTGATAAATCTTTTCAACAAATTCTGGCGTAGAAACAATAAAAACCAGATCAAAGTCGTCGGCTTTTTTTAAATCAATAATTAAGGAGGTTATATTGACACTACTTTTAAAAAAGGAGCGGCTAAAAACAATTTTGATTTTATGCTTTTCACTCGCGTAACCCGAGAAAGTATTGGTTAATTCAGTGGCATAATCTCCTCTATCATAGATTAAAGCTACCTTTTTATAACCTTGTTCGGCAATATAATCCGCAATATTAACCCCCATTTCGTTATTATTTGGACCGGTTCTAAAAAGATAAGCAAACTGATGATTGGTAAGACTTAAGTTTGATGCGGTTGGTGCAAAAAAAAGTAAACCGTTATTCTGATAGGTCGTAGAAGCTAACAGGGCAGCTTTTGAATCACCGTGACCCATAACAGCAATCATGTCAAGATTATGCGCAAAAGATTCGGCAATATTTGTGACAATATCTTGATATTCTCGCTCAGATAATGAGGGATCAGACAGTCGGGTTTCCTCTGTATTAATAATAAGTTTTAACGGACGATTTAGAACCCCACCTTCGGCATTAATTTGTTCCACTGCAAGTTTTACCCCTTGTAAAAATGAGGGACTATTTTCTGACCAAGAAATACCAATTACAATAGGTTTGTGTGTATTTTGGGCGCGTTCTGCTAATTTAGCACGTTTTGCGCTTATTTCTTCATAGGCGTCTTCTAAACACCCACTTAGTAAGAGAATGATTAAGCTAATAAAAAAAGCAATTCGTTTATTTTGCATTTTCTTCTACAATCGCTTGATTTGTCTTAGGGGGCGATGATTGAATTGAGGACTCATTTCCCCCCAAAATAATCGGTAAACCATTCTTACCTGAACCAATAATAACTATTTTAGCATTATTTGATTTGGCTAATTCTAGCGTAGCACTAACGCCTTGCCATTTTATAATACTTTCTGATAGTGTTTGCGCAATAATCTTTTGATAATCTTTTATTCCTTGGGCTTCAATCCGTTTGCGTTCTGCTTCTTGTTCCTCTTTTTTTAATGTAAATACATATTTTGCGGCATTCTGTTCTTCGACAAGTTTATTTTCTATCGCCTCTTGAATTGAATCTGGTAAGACAATCGAACGAATAATAATCCCATCGGTGGTAATATATTTTTTTCCAAGCTCTTCTAAGGCTTCTTCAACAACAAGGGTTAAAATATTATGTTTATTCGTATAAATTGCTTCTGGATCGTAAAGACTTAAGCGTTTACGCAATACCGATTCAACTTGCGGGACAATAATCGTATTAACATAATCAGGTCCAACTTCTTGATGAAGAACCCCGAGCATTTCATATTCAGGACGATAACGTACCGCTAAACTCATCTCTATCGGTAAGCCTTTATTAGTTAAAATCGAAAAACTATGCATAACTGTTTGGATACGAACATTATAGATATACATCGTATCCCATGGATAAATAACATGAACACCTTCGGGATATATTTTATCGGTTACTGTGCCAAAATACCATTTGTATAAAACACCTGCTTCTCCTGAATGGATGGTGATAACGATAGAGGGTAAAAAGAAAGCAAACCCTAAACTTAACAACAAAATCCCAACAATAATATAGGCTAAAACTTCACGAAGCCAAGTGCGAAAACGACGAAACCAGTCACTCACAAACTGCGCAATTTTTTTGAAGAATTTAACAAGTTTTTTTAAAAAAACAGAAACTAAAGAAATGTTCATTTTAAGCCATGATAGTTAAAATCAAGTAGCGCACAATCAATTTATTTGCCATCCTTGACTTATATGTTCCTATTGCTTTATTAAGGTATTGTATTATTACCGTACAGGGATTGTTAATACAGGATTAGTAGATTTCGAACGGCCTGATTGATGATCGAATAATTGCATTAACAACATAAAGGTTGACTTTGACTGTAAATCATTATCGGCAATATAATACCAATAGCCCTTATAAGGTATGGCCAAAAAAGCATTACTGGGATGAAAATAGCTTGATTTTACTCTAAATATTTTACCTGCAGGCGTTAGATTCCAGTCAAAGGGTTGTCCATCGGCTGTTTTTGTTATCTTAACAAGCCCCTCTTTAATATGTTTTTCAGGCACTTGAATATTATGTGACAAATAAAATAACATGCTAGAAATAGAGCGCGTATAAAGTGTCAATGAATCGTTATTCCCAGATTTTTCTAAATCTAAATAAGCAATTTTGTTAATTTTTATTAGGCGACTTGAGGGAGCAAGACTGAGTAAATGAGTAAGTTCTTCAATGATGAGACGGTTCTGACTGGTTTCTACAAATTTAATCAGCCATTCCCCAGGTTTTTTACTGTTTAGACCTATTTTTAGATTGCCTTCATCTTGTAATGTTTTTAGTAATGATAGCATTCTTTCATATTTTTGGTAATCGGGGGCTAAAGCAGGGGTAAGTCCTGAAGCTCTAATGGCATTGCCGACCCCATTAATTTCTTCTACGCATAAGCTAAATATTTGTTCAATGCTCCAGCCTGTAGAAGACAAGACAAAAAGTTTCCCCAAAGGAACATTAGTTAAAACGCTTTTAAATAAGTCCTCGCCTTGTAAAGGTTGGTAAGAAATAGTGGGGCTATCTGTGTAACCAAAACCTAGATTAGGGCTAATTGCATTTCGTCCAGGACCTAAGTCGATATTGGTGTTAATCCCTGCAGAACCTGTAAATTTTAAAGACGCAGTCACAGCCCCCACTTTTAAATAATACGGTTCGTCATGATAGCGTAAACGGACGATGTTAAGCAGCATTTGCTGATTAAGAGTTTCGGCAATGGCTTGATTATAAGGAATGTGCGTGTTATCTATTGCACTAGGACCAAAACTTGATTGACAGCCTGTTAGTAAGGCTACGGTAAAAAGTAACGTAAGGTAATTATTTCGCATAATTTTTAAGTTATTAGTTAAAAGAACATAAAAAACATTAATTATCAATATGTTGTATTGCACGTCCTAGTTGTTTACCAATATAGTCACCGTGCAGTAATCCTTTTCGAGTCATGACAATTTCACTGGGTTTTCCTCCAGAAGTTTTCGGCGTAGTAAGGGTAATAAAATCATTTTCGATAAGTTCATTAATCACAGGCTCACAAAGTTTTTCTAAACGAAAACCAAATGTTTGCTCATAAAAATCAAGATCTAATTTCATTAGCTTCATTCCTAATAAAATAGTCCGTACCATTTCGTCTTTAGCGGTTAGCGTATGTCCGCGAGTAATTGCAAAATTTCCTGATTCAATAGCCTGCATATATTTTTCAGGATCATTGCTATTTTGAAAAAGTTGGCTTCCTAGTCTTCCAAAAGCAGATGTGCCTAGTGCAAGATAGTCTTCACCATGCCATAAACGAGGTGCGTGGATATGCGGGTAGTCACCATTTTTAGTAAAGGTGAAAAAACTCCAAGGTAGATAGTTAGCTTTTTCAAATGCACCGAGTGCATATTCCATATAGCTAAATTCTTCCTCATCATCAGGTAAATGAATGGCATCTTTACGAAGATCTTTATAATACTGAGTATTTGCAAATACTTCAGTTTTATAAATGGTAATGCTTTCTACGCCTGTTTCTAGGGCTTTATGAACACTATTTTTCCAAGTAGGAAAGCTATCACCTGCTAAACCACTCATTAGATCAATATTAACAATAGCACCGACACTTTGCGCGGTTTTAATGGCTTTAATCACTTTTTCAGCGGTATCTTTACGTTGGTTATTTTTAACCACTTCATTGTCCAAAGATTGAACGCCCATGCTAATGCGGGTAACTTTTAAGGGTAAATCAGTTAAACCCTCGGCGGTTTTTTCTGTCATCGTGACAGGTTCGCCCTCGACGGTAAACTCAACCTCATCACAAACATTAAAATTATCTTTGACTGTTTGACTGATTCGAGCAAGATGTGTTTTTTGTAATAAAGTTGGAGTGCCACCACCAAAATAAATAGATTTAACTGGGCGTTGGCTTAAGTGGTGACGCTCAGCTGCCATAGTGAGTTCTTTACATAGGGCATCGGTATAACGATCCATTTCTGCCTTTTTCGCGCCAGTAATGACACGATAATAACAATAAGAACATTGCTGAGCGCAAAAAGGGATATGGACATAAATATTTAAGGGTTTGTTTGGAAAAATCTCCTTATCAGTCAAGGGTTTCCATTGGGTTACATTGGGATAGTTAGTAATAAACCCACGGCGACTACCTTCTAAATTAGTAATAAATCCACGGCGAGCTGAAAGGTTTAACTCTTTTTTAACAGAGGTGGTCATGGCTAATATCCTTAGGCTTTTATAGCAGAAACTTTTTGAGAAACAAATTCACTCAATGTAGTTAGGGTTTGAAATGCTTCCATATTTAGGTCATCATCTGAAAATGTAAAACCAAAGGTTTGTTCAAGAATGCTGATTAATTCCATTACGGCGATTGAATCTAGTCCAATACCCCCTTCAAGTAAACAAACATCATCAACAAGACTTTCTTGATTAACATTAACGTCAAGATCATTGGTAATAATCTTTTTTAATTGTTGTGTAATTTCATTCATTAGTTTTAGATTCCTTAACTTATTTCACGCAATATTTAGAGGGAATAATTGCATAGGTGAGCTGAGATTTTTTATGAGTTTTAATTATAGAATTAAAAAAACATTTTATCTTGTTTTTTCGTAAGGGTAAAGGTTATCATGTATCATGTATCATGTATTCTTTATTCTTTATTCTTTATTCTTTATTCTTTATTCTTTATTCTTTATTCTTTATTCCCCTGCTATTATGGAAACTAAAGTCATTGTTGTCTATGCTGATGAAGAACCTATAGAGGGTGTCATTGCCCCAGGTCCCCATCAAATTTATAAAAATCCTCGAACGGTATTGGAAACCCGAACATTGAAGGCGTTGCATCCGAATGAAATTCGAGTACAAATGCTGTACGCAGGAATTTGCGGTACTGATGTACATTTGACTGAAAAGAATCCGCAAACAGGTTATATAAAAAGTTCTGCACCTGCGTATATTCCTGCAGAAGGACGTGTTATTGGACATGAAGGCGTTGGGAAAATAATCGCCATAGGCGACGAAGTTACCCATTTGGAAATTGGGGCAATCGTTGCCTTTGAGTCCATTATCATTTGTCATTTTTGTGATGCTTGTCGCAAAGGAAACTTTAATCAATGCCATAATGCAAAATTGTTGGGAATGGAAAAAGACGGATTATTTGGAACAATTGTTGATATTCCTGCGATATTATCACATAATGTGACTAACATCGCAAAAACAGATACTGATTTACAAGCAATTGCCTGTGTTGAACCTGCAGCGGTAGCTTACGTCGC
>CAYROI010000104.1:0-5824 GCA_964425835.1 uncultured Methylococcaceae bacterium | reverse complement strand
ACAGGTTTATCTGAGAAAGCGATAAGGCATAAAACTAATTTGATAAAACAAGCATTAGCCGAACATAAAAAAGCACTAGGAACACCGCTTGAAGTGTTGCAATATTTAGGAGGGGCTGAAATTGCAGCACTCGTGGGTGCGTATATTTTTGCCGCTCAAAATAAATTGCCTGTGTTAGTTGATGGTTTTATTGCGACAACTGCCGCGTTGCTGGCTATTAGAATTAATTCTCATGTAGGACGGTGGTTTTTTTATGCCCATAAATCAGAAGAAAAAGGACATCAAGCTATTTTAGAGGAACTCAATGCGAGACCTTTATTAAACTTGTCGATGCACTTAGGTGAGGCAAGCGGTGCGCTTGTTGCTGTGCCTTTATTCCAAATGGCGTGCAAATTACATAATGAAATGGCAACATTTGAACAAGCACAAATTACTACAAAATAAAAGTGTTGATAATCTAGGAGGATGTAATGCTTGGACAGATAGAAAGCTATGATGACGATATACAAACGGGGGTGATTAAAGTTGATGATAAATTTTTTGAATTTCATATTGATAATTGGATAGCCGATACCCCTCCCAAAGTAGGTGATGATGTTGATTTCATGGAAGAAGATGGGAACGTTATGGATGTAGACCTTATTGGTGCGTACATTAAAGATGAGCGTCCTGTTAAAAGGCGTTGGATTGCTGCTGTATTAGGTGTTTTTTTAGGCGCGTTGGGGCTTCATCGTTTTTATTTAGGTTTTTATACCATTGGCATTATGCAAATAATTTTGACTTTAGCGACCCAAGGTTATGGGGTTATGTGGGGGTTTATTGAAGGGGTATTAATTTTTTCAGGGCATATCCGCAAGGATGCAAAAGGGCGGTATCTTAAATAAAAGTCTGAATGCTAACCATTTGAAATTGATATTTAATTTTTAAAATATTATTCAATATTGGAATCATTTTTGCTTAATAAACTATTTTTTACGCAATAAATCCCCAATAATCACTTCAAATACCAAAGGGGGTAAGGTACTATTGAGTTCTGTAGCGATAACAATTAGAAGATTTCCTTAACCTTTAGGAGGGTTGCATATGAATAATGAAGGCGTCGATACGTCAAAACGCCAGTTTTTAACTTCGGCTTTAACCGTAGTAGGCGCGGTAGGAACGGGTTATTTGGCCGTTCCGTTTCTTTCGCAAATGCAGCCTAGCAGTAAAGCCATGGCAGCAGGCGCACCCGTTGAAGTTGATATTAGTAAACTGGAATCTGGGCAGTTGTTAAGAGTCGCATGGCGTGGAAAACCTGTGTGGATTCTTAATCGACCGCCCCGAATGTTAAAAATTATAGAAGGTATGGATGCTTTCTTGGAAGATCCCTCGTCAAACGCATCTATTCAGCCTGAATCGAGTAAAAATGCCGTTCGTTCAATTAAACCTGAGATTTTTATTGCCGTAGGTTTATGCACACATTTAGGGTGTTCGCCCACTTTTAGACCTGAAGTTGCGCCGCCTGATTTGGGGGATGATTGGGAAGGTGGCTTTTTTTGTCCTTGTCATGGTTCTAAATTTGATCTTGCAGGGCGTGTTTATCGCAGTGTGCCTGCACCAACGAATCTTGAAATCCCCCCTTATCGTTATATTACTGATACCCAAATTATTATCGGTGAGGATACTGTTGTGGAGGAAAGCGCGTGAAAAAACAAATAACAGCTTGTGGTGACTGGATTTTAGATCGTTTAGCGATGGATAAGGTCTGGAATCAGCACATGGCGCACTATTACGCGCCCAAAAACTTTAATTTTTGGTATTTTTTTGGATCACTGGCCCTATTGGTTTTAGTTAACCAAGTTGTAACGGGTATTTTCCTGACCATGAATTACAAACCTGATGCAAAATTAGCCTTTGATTCTGTTGAATATATTATGCGTGATGTCCCCTGGGGCTGGTTAATTCGCTACATGCATTCAACAGGGGCTTCTGCCTTTTTTGTGGTGGTTTATTTACACATGTTTAGAGGCATTATGTATGGCTCTTTTAAACAACCGCGTGAATTAATCTGGATTTTCGGAATGTTAATTTTTTTCGCACTGATGGCAGAAGCTTTTACAGGGTATTTATTACCTTGGGGGCAAATGTCTTATTGGGGCGCGCAAGTTATCATTTCATTATTTAGTGCAATTCCTGTGATTGGTGATGATTTATCCCTATGGATACGGGGTGATTTCGTGATTGCGGATGCGACGTTAAATCGTTTTTTTGCGTTCCATGTTATTGCTGTCCCTTTAGTTATTTTATTATTAGTTTTCTTACATATTGTCGCTTTGCATGAAGTGGGTTCTAATAATCCAGATGGGATTGAAATTAAAAAAAATAAAGATAAAAAGGGTATTCCTCTGGATGGTATTGCGTTTCATCCCTATTATTCCGTTAAGGATATAGTGGGTGTTGGCGTGTTTTTATTCTTTTTTGCGGCGATTATTTTTTATGCCCCTGATATGGGGGGGTATTTTCTGGAACATGATAATTTTGTTCCTGCCGATCCATTAAAAACGCCAGAGCATATTGCCCCCGTTTGGTATTTTACCCCTTATTACGCGATATTACGGGCTGTACCTGATAAATTTGCAGGGGTTATTGCAATGGGGGCAGCGGTTTTTGTGTTGTGTTTATTACCTTGGTTAGATCGTAGCCCTGTTAAATCTATTCGTTATCGAGGGGGAATTTATAAAAAAGCCTTATTCTTATTTGTCATTAGCTTCTTAGCATTAGGTTATTTAGGCACACAGCCTGCAACTGGTACAGCGATTTTTATTACCCGTATTTTTACGGTAATTTATTTTGCCTTTTTCTTATTGATGCCGATTTATACACGTTGGGAAAAAGCAAAACCTGTTCCTGAACGATTAACTGAGCAACCGTCATTAGAAGACCGCATACCTGCGATGATTGATACCTTTAATGAAGTCACGGTAAGAAAACCCATAAAAACCGCCGAAGGTGATACTGTTGTCAAATTAAGACCGAACCCATCAGGTATGGTAACGGTATTGATTCGATTTTTGAAAAAACTAAAAGCCAGTTTGGATTAAAGTTATGAAAAAAATTCTCTCTATTATTTTACTACTACTGTCTTTTAATGTTTTTGCCAGTGGAGGTTCTGAGTTACAAGAGGCAGATATTGATGTTTCAGATAGCGATTCTTTATTGCGTGGTGCGAAGCATTATGTTGATTATTGTTTAGGTTGTCACTCTGCTAAGCATATTCGTTATAAGCGTATTGCAATGGATTTGGGGGTGGAAGAAAGTAAAATCTTAGATAATATCGCCCCATTTGAGGCTGGTATTTACGACCCGATGTTGACGGCTATGAATGGTCATGATGCGGCAAAATGGTTTGGTACACAGCCACCCGATTTATCATTAATTGCGCGCTCTCGTGGTGCAGATTGGCTTTACAGCTACTTAAAAGGTTTTTATGCCGATGATACGCGTGCTATCGGAACAAATAACCTTATCTTTGAAGATGTAGGTATGCCTAATGTTCTGTGGAAGTTACAAGGTATTCAAAAGGCCGTTTATAAAACCATTGATGGACGTGAAGTGATTGATAAATTAGTGATGGAAACCCAAGGGTCATTGTCACCTAAGGAATTTGATCGTTTTGCTAATGATTTAACTAACTTTCTTGTTTATGTCGGTGAGCCTACCCAATTAGAACGTCAAAGTATGGGAAAATATGTCTTATTTTTTCTATTAATGTTTATCGTTCTAGGTTATTTATTGAAACGTGAATATTGGAAAGATATACACTAACCTCAATACCTCATAGGATTTAAAACTTTGTATTAAAAAAAAGCGGATTTAATCAATCCGCTTTTTTTTATGGTTTAGAAATAATAATAGGATAAAAAATGGCAACAAAAATAGACAAAAAAATTATTGACTATAAAGTAATCAATGAGTCATCTCAAGTTAAAAAAGTAGAGCCTGATGTTTTACACGAAGCCATCGAACGTCCAGAGATGCTTGTAGGATCAACTTATAAAATAAAAACCCCTCAATCAGAACACGCGCTTTATATCACCATTAATGACATTATTCTTAATGAAGGGACAGATCACCAAGAACGTCGCCCTTATGAAGTTTTTATTAACTCTAAAAACATGGAACATTTTCAGTGGGTTTTGGCATTAACACGGGTGATTTCTGCCTGCTTTCGTAAAGGCGGTGATATTTGTTTTTTAGTTGAAGAACTTAAAGCAGTCTTTGATCCTAAAGGGGGGTATTTTAAAAAAGGGGGTGTTTATATGCCCTCATTAGTTGCAGAAATTGGCAGCGCGATTGAATCTCATATGAAACAAATTGGGATGTTAGATGGGGAAGAAATGGATGACCATCGTAAACGTTTTCTGGCGGAAAAACGTAAGGAGTTTGAAGCGCAACATAATGACACGGCAACGATTGATGAAACTGAGGGGAGTTTTCCTGCACGGGCAGAGTTATGTAGCAAATGTTCCACTAAAGCCTTAGTGATGATGGACGGTTGTATGACCTGTCTTAATTGTGGTGATAGTAAATGTTCCTAATGACTAGGATCTGATAATGAAAAGAATTGTTTTAGGCATTGAATATGATGGCAGTGCTTTTCAAGGCTGGCAGTGGCAAACAGATAAGCGTACGGTACAAAAATCACTGGAGATGGCTCTCTCAAAAGTAGCCGATTGTCCGATTCGGGTATTTTGTACAGGGCGTACAGATTCAGGGGTTCATGCCTTGGAACAAGTCATACATTTTGATACGAATGTTTCGCGTGATTTAGACTCGTGGATGTTGGGTGGTAATCGTTTTTTACCCCGTGATGTTCGAATTATTTGGGTCAAAAATGCAATTGATGATTTTCATGCACGTTATAGTGCGATTGCTCGATTTTATCGTTATATCATTTTAAATCGTCCGATGAAATCGGCTTTATTACGTGAGCAAGTCACTTGGTGTTATACCCCTTTGGATACTGAAAAAATGCAGCTTGCCGCGAATAATTTAATTGGGAATCATGATTTTTCATCTTTTCGCGCGCAAGGTTGTCAATCTAAAAGCCCTCAACGAATGATGTATTTTATTGATGTTTATCGCGAAGGTGAGCAAGTCATTATAGATTTATCTGCCAATGCGTTTTTACATCATATGGTAAGAAATATTGCGGGAGTTTTGATGGAAATTGGGACAGGTAAAAAACCGATTGAATGGACAGAGCAATTATTAGAAATTAAAGATCGGAAACAAGGGGGGATTACAGCACCGTCTTATGGGTTGTATTTGGCAGGGGTTTATTATCCTGAGCGTTATGGTCTTGTTAAACATCCACTATTTGAAAAACTACCCAAAGATGTAAAGCGGTTTCATTAAGTATTTTTTATTTTTTTGGTGTCTCTTATGTCCTCATCACTTTTGTTTATTGATTTACAGCTTAAGCAGGTTTAACCAATGGCAAGAAAACTCATTAGCTTTGATTGGGCGATTAAAAAAATTCTTCGTAGCAAAGCTAATTTTGAAATTCTCGAAGGTTTCTTAAGCGAATTATTGTTTACTGATATTCGTATTCTTGATGTTTTGGAAAGTGAAACTGATCGAGAACATCAAGAGAATAAATACAATCGGGTTGATATTAAAGTTACCGATAGTCAGCAGCAAATTATCATTATTGAAATTCAGTATTCGCGGGAATTAGATTATTTACAACGAATTTTATTTTCTAGTGCTAAAACGATTAGCGAACACATGCCAAAGGGAAAACCTTATGCCGATGTAAGTAAAGTGATTTCAATTAATATTT
>CAYROI010000103.1:3832-6038 GCA_964425835.1 uncultured Methylococcaceae bacterium | reverse complement strand
TAGTACTTAATTGTTCCATCAAGTTTTGTATCGGCGGCCGTTAATAAAGCAGTTAGATTTGCCGCAGAATTAGTTTCTTCAAAATAATTGCTTGCACTGGCTGCCGTTCCTAAACCACTGAGTGTATTAGTTCCTGTTGTAAAATCAGTCACAATATCGGTAATCGCACCTGACGTTGTATCTACATCATTGGCTGCAGCGGTAATGACAACAAATTTGTCGTCGCCTGCATTGCCTGTAAAAGTATCAACCCCATTACCGCCTGTCAACATGTCGTTATTTGTACCGCCTATCAAAGTGTCTGCAGCACCAGAGCCTGTAACAGTTAATTTTCCTGTTAATGCAGAGGCATCGACTGTTCCTTGGGCTGCAAGTGCATTGGTAATGGTTAAATTCGTATCACCTGTGATTACAATTTTTGAAGCCGCACTATTGGTTAAGGTCGTTACGGTATTGGTAACTGTTCCAGCTCCCGCACCGACTGAAGAGGTTAAGTTGACCGTTTCATAATTGGTTGCTGTCAATGTTCCCAAATCGGAATTTTTTAATTCAATATTCAACACATCCGCATTCGTATCTGAAGCAACGGTTGCGCTAAAATCCCCTGCGGTTTTTTCTGACATGATATGAGAAAAGGTATTTTCATTTTTCGTATACGCTGCACTATTTGTTGCATCAGAAAATTTGAAAGTTTTTATACCTGTTGCATTGAGCAAGCTCAAATCTTGCGTTGTTGCAGCGGTAAATTCAAGGGTTTCAATATTGCTCACCTTAGCGACATCAGCGGCATTCGCAATATCTGTGGCAACACTAAGCATATCCTTCCCTGCGCCGCCATTGATGGTGTCATTACCATCTAATCCTGCCACCATAAAAGTATCATCCCCACTACCGCCTGTTAGAGTAACATCGCCACCTGTTGCAATTGATAGCGAAACTTTTGCCGTTGCCGCTGAAGCATCAACGGTTGTGATGGTATTTGCGAGTGCGGTGGTGATAGATAAATCTTGATTTCCCGTAATGACCAATTTATTGACATTTGCCCCAGTTAAACTGCCTAAGGTACTCGCCGCCCCTGTCGTATTCAAATTAACCGTTTCCACTCCTGCGCCAACATTAACACTTGCGGTTGATTTGGCATCATTTAAAGCTAAAGATACCGTATCAGTTGTCCCTGCCACATTATCAAAAGCTAAGGTAATTTGACCTGCTTCTGACTCTAAAGCTACCGAAGTTGTCGTTTTAATACCGCTTAAACTAAAACCAACATTACTGCCTGCTAGAAAAGTGACTGTCGTTGGTGCGGTTGATTGTGTTGAAACGGCAAACGAACCACCTGCACCTGAATTGGTAATTACATAGTCTTCAATATTTTTAGTGATAATTGAAGGAATTGCGCTGGTTAAACTGGTGGCAATTTTTAACGTATCGTTACCTGCACCACCATCCAATGAATCGCCTAGATTAATTGTTGGATTGGTTGATGAAGACGTTCCGATAAAAGTTTCATTTTTATCTGTTCCCGTAAAAGATGTACCTACGTCAACTGCCGTTGTTAAGGCAATAGTCGCCCCTGCATTAATTGCACTATCCAATGCCGCTTGTGCGGTGGTAACCGTAGCCGCATCATTTGTAAGTCCTGTAAAAGCCCCTTTTGCTAACGCTAAATCATCTGATTTTAGCGTTTCTGCGAAATATTTAGCGACGGTATTTTTATTAGCAATTAATAACGCATCTAATTTACCTTGATCTGTGGTGTTGGCTTTAGCTCCCTCAATCATTTTTAAGATTGCTTCTTCTGTTGTCATTGTTTTTGCGTCAATATGTCCTGACCAAAAGGCAAGTCCTTCCGCATCTGAAGGACGATTTAACAAATTGGTATAAATTGCATTAACAAAATCGGTTGATGATTGTGTTGAAGGGTAAAGTGCCTTATATTCGGTAGAATTAGACATATCGCTGACAATTTTTTGTAAAGCATACACCTCTTTATCTGCCGCCGTTGTTACACTTGTAGGCGCACTATCAGAATAAGATTGAAATGAGTTTTTCCAAAAAGTAAAACCTGATGCGTCAGCGGCACGATTAAAATAGGCACTATAAAGTTCGAGTACTTTGTTTGATTGTTCTGTGGTAATAGCCATGATTGTATTCCTTGAAATTAAAATTAAATTAAAGAATTAAGTCAGAATAACGGAAATTTAAA
>CAYROI010000103.1:0-3732 GCA_964425835.1 uncultured Methylococcaceae bacterium | reverse complement strand
AAAGTGTTTCCCTTTATTCTCATTCTCATGTTACTCATCATAACGATTTAGTTGTTCAATTAAAACCCCATCATAAAGATTAAGCGTGACTGGGTTCGCATAATTACCATGCTTTTTTATTATTTTAAGCTAAAGGAATGTGTCTAAAATGGCTTAAGCAGGTTACAATTATATCTTAATTGAAAATTACTGTCCTTATGCGAATTACACCAGCACAACACCAAGCCATTAAAAAAATAATTGTTGAAATAGCAGGTGAAGATGCTTCAGTTATTTTATTTGGTTCTCGTACCGATGATAATAAACGTGGCGGCGATGTAGATTTATTAATTGAGTTACCTAATATTGTTGATAATCCTGCATGGCTTATCGCACGCTTATCCGCTAGAATATCGCGTTCAATGGAGGGACGATCGGTTGATATATTACTGTCTTCGCCCAATTTGTTAAAATTTCCTATTCATGAACATGCAAAATTAACTGGGATACTTTTATGAGTATAAATGACCATACAAAGCAGCGTCTTCAGTTTCTTTCACGAGTCGTTGAGCGAGAATCCTATTATCTCAATAAAACAACTGAAAAATTATTTTTTGAACCGTTCTCATTGAAAAAAGCCGAAACGCTTATAGACAATGATGATTTATCGGAAACGCTTGAAGCTTTTGTTTCACGTTTTTCGCGCCTACAAGACACATTAGGTGATAAATTTATTTCTCAACTATTAAATGCCTTGGGACAAAAACAAGCCTCATTAATAGATAACCTTGATACTGCTGAACGTTTAGAATGGATAACATCTGCAAATGAATGGCAAGCGATCAGACAATTGCGTAATCAAATGGTGCATGATTATATTGAAGATTTAGAAATACTGGTTTCTGCTATTCAAACAGCCCAAGGTTTTGTTGCAACACTCACGAGTACAAGTAAAAAATTAGAAAATGAATTACAAAAAAGAGGTTGGTTGGCAGTGTGAGCCGTTAGTAAATATTTATATTTGTAGAAAGAGAAATAATCGGTTTAAAAAACAATCTAAATCCATCATTATGATTATATCGAAAACAATTTTAAAAAGTTTCTTACTGGTCTTTTTTTTAGGCTTAGTAGAAATGGCTTGCACGAGTACGCCTGATATTACAGAGTCTCAACCTATAAAGGAAAGTAGTCAAACTAAAGCTAAAGTACAGCCAAGAAAAGCTTCCGTATCAAAAATTAAAAAAATCAAAATAAAAAAACCATTACTTGGATTCTTAACAAAACTTCCAAAAGAAATTGTTGATTTATTACACGCTAAAAAAATTAGCGGAAAAGGGATGAGTGCTTACATTCATGAAGTTAAAAGTTCAGCACCTTTATTAACTTTTAATGCAGATGTTCCTAGAAATCCAGCCTCGATAATGAAGTTGGTAACAACCTATGCCGCTTTAGGGATATTAGGTTCAAATTATCACTGGCCGATTGAACTTTACAAAACAGGACCTATTGAAAAAGGGGTTTTACAGGGTAATTTATATTTAAAAGGTTATGGCTACCCTAATTTTAAACCCAATGATTTAAGATTGTTACTTAAAGGACTACGAACACGAGGCATTAAAAAAATTACAGGGAACTTGGTGCTTGATAATACTTATTTTGCACCGAATACCAAAGGCGCAGGCGATTTTGATGGTAAAACCTATGCTAAGTATAACGCATTACCTGATGCACTACTTTATAACGAGGGGATAAGTGAACTGTACCTTACGCCAAAATCTAAATCAGTAAGTCTTATTTCACTCTATCCTGATGAAAATATTATTTTGGTTAATCATGTAAAGCTTAAAAATGTTAAGTGTAGAGGACGTTATACCAGTCCTGTAATGCGTGTAAAACCTAAAGCTCAGAAAAAAGAAATTTACTTTGATGGTCTGCTATCAAGCCGCTGTGGTCAGCGTAAATATACAATAGTTATTTCTAAAGCGGTCAATATGGTAAACGGAAGTTTTAGAAAAATATGGACAACGGAGATGGGTGGCTCAATTGAGGGTAAAAAATTAATCGTTGCCAAAACTCCTAATAATGCCCATTTGTTATATAGCATTAAGGGTAAAGCTGTTAAAGATATATTACCTTTAATTAATAAAAAAAGTAATAACGTTATGGCGAGACAATTATTTCTAAGTATTGCTGCGAAAGCAGGTACACCTGCAACCCTTAAAAAAGGGGCTGATAAAATTAAACAATGGTATTTAAGTCGAGGGCTAGATTTTTCAAAATTACAGATTGAGAATGGCTCAGGATTAAGTAGAATAGGTAGAGTTTCAGCGCGCCATATAGGTGAGTTATTATTAGATGCTTATAAAAGTCCTAACCGAAACTATTTATTGAAATCATTACCCATAATGGGTGTTGATGGAACATTAAGACGACGAATGCGGGGAACAGTTGCCGCTAACAATAGTTTTATGAAAACAGGCACATTACGTGATGCAAGAGGTATTGCAGGTTATGTGAAGGCAGAAAATGGAAAAACTTATGTGGTCGTTATTTTACACAATGGGGTAAATGCAAAAAGTCGTGTTTTAGCGGCACATAACAAACTTATTGAATGGACGGTTAAACAAAATATAAAGTTAGTTTTTGATGTAAAAGAACGTGATCGTGTATTTAAGCTTTCTAGCCTAAAGATTCATCAATAATCCATTGAAGCACTGATAAAACTTGATGAGGTTTTATAAAAGTTAAGGGAATATAATTAGGGTCAATAGAAAGCGTATTAGCTTCTAGCTTTAAGAAACACCACGAAAAGGCGTTGGTTACACAGCCATAAATGATTTTTCGTGGGTGATTTTCTTGTAGATTAAATAATTGGGCGGCATACATTTCTGCACCACATTGACCTAGCCAAGTATCAATTTCCCCTCTTTTTGCTTCAACAAGGCAAATAATAGGGGCTTCAATCGTTAGTTTTTCAGGTTCGGCTGAAAAAATATAATCACAAAAACCGTTTAAACCCCGTTTTTTATCAACATTAAATTCATAACCTGAAAAATAACTAAAGCGATGGGGGTTTTTACGCCGCAATTCTTTAAGAACAGGTAAAATAACAAATTCAGATTTTGCCTTTTCACTTGCTAACGGTTCATATTTGGCTTCGGCTAAATCTTCGAGTAAATGCGGGCTTACCTTAAAATTAATTAATTTATCTAGCGCAATAAATTCACGATTGAAATTTTCAATTGCGAATTTTTGTTCTAAATCATATAAATTAAACTTGTTATAAGCCATTATTTTTATTCCTAATAAATTTTGAGATAGAACCCAAAGCCTACTTGCAAAGGTAGGTGTAACCCACCCTATGCAAGGGATAAGGCAGATAAGTTTCAGCTGTTATTGAAATTTTTCTGCGCGTTTAATTAATTTCTCTAAATTTTTCTCCTCAGGATTCCAAGGTGTTCCGGGATGAATAATAACGGCGGTACATTTTTCAGCCGCTTTGACAATTTGCTCGTATGTTCCTGCGGTTGGGTCAATCACCACCGCTTTTTTATCCTCATTATATTTAAACATAGCGGGGGCAATATCCACACATTCATCACAGGTCGTACAGTCTGGGGTTTCTATCCAAACTGCATCATGTCCACTTTGCGCTTGTGCGGTAGGTGGTGTTGCAGTCGTGGTTGATGCGGTAACAGGTGCAGGTGTTGCAGTGACAGGAGACACAGAAACAATAGGGGCTGCGCTAATAAA
>CAYROI010000102.1:0-6199 GCA_964425835.1 uncultured Methylococcaceae bacterium | reverse complement strand
ATTCTTTCAAGCTGGCTGACCCTTTGATTCTTCTTCCTTGATTCTTTTACATAATCTATCTTCCCATTCATCCCTAATTTCTGCCTGCCATTTTAAAGGATCAATGTTTTGAGAAGACAATATCCCCGCCGTTTTTTTAAACAAGAGCAAGCTATATGGCAACGGCGTTTTTGGGAACATCGACTTCGAGATGAAAAAGATTTTAATCAGCATATTGATTATATTCATTACAACCCTGTAAAACATGGTGTGGTATCTCGACCTGTAGATTGGCAATACAGTAGTATTCATCGGTATATCCGTAATAAAATTATTAGCCCTGATTGGGGAAACAGCTCTACCTCTTTATTTGATAATGTAGGGCATGAATGAATGTTGGGTTACGAAAAGAATGTAACCCAACCTACACGGCTATAATTTTTATTATAAATTATTTATTTAACTGCTCCCCAACCCAGTCAGGCACTTGCTTCAAAGCCCCCCCTAAATTCGCAGGATTATTCCCCCCAGCTTGCGCCATATCAGGACGACCACCGCCTTTACCATCCACCTGTTGCGCTACAAAATTAACCAAATCACCTGCTTTAAGTTGCCTGGTTTCCGTTTTTGAAACCCCTGCAACCAAACTCACTTTATCACCCGTTACCGTCGCTAAAATAATCGCAGCTTTACCCAATTTATTTTTTAATTGATCCACCATGCCACGCATTGCTTTCGGATCAACCTCTTTCAATTCAACCGCTAACACCTTAATTCCATTAACCTCAATCGCTTGAGAACTTAATTCATCGCCTGCTGAACTAGCTAACTTAGCTTTAAAACGCGCTAATTCTTTTTCCAACAATTTATGTTTTTCTAATAACTGCTGAACTTTAGTTTCGACCTTCTCTGGCGAACTTTTTAATAACTGCGCGACCTGCGTTAAGGCTTTATTATTAAATTGAACCCAATCAACCCCTGCTTGCCCTGTCACCGCTTCCAAACGGCGAACTCCCGCAGCAACCCCTGTTTCAGACGTGATTTTACAAAAACCTATTTCCCCCGTGCGTTCAACATGCGTACCCCCACATAATTCCGTGGAAAATTCCCCCATTTTTAAGACCCGAACTTCATCGCCATATTTTTCACCAAACAACGCCATTGCCCCCGCTTCCATCGCCGCATCTTTAGACATTACTTCAGCAGAAACGGGATGATTCAAACGAATTTGTTGATTGACCAATTTTTCAACGTCACTTATTTCATCCGCCGTCATCGGTTCAAAGTGTGAAAAATCAAACCGTAGTTGCTTTGGATTAACGAGTGAACCTTTCTGAGTCACATGCTCACCTAATACTTGCCTTAAAGCAGCATGAAGCAAATGGGTGGCAGAATGATTTAATTCAGTCGCTTTACGTGGTTCACTATTAACCTTGGCTTGACAGGATTGCCCTGTTTTAATTTCACCTGAAATAACTTTTCCCTGATGTAAAAATAACGTGCCTGCTTGTTTTTGGGTATCCATCACTTTAAACAGTCCGCCATCAACTTCAATTAAACCGTTATCACCAACTTGCCCACCCGATTCCCCATAAAAAGGCGTTTTATCTAACAATAAAACTCCAGTCTGATTTTCTTGTAATTCATCAACAGACTCACCTTGTGCAAACAAACCAATGATATGCGCGTCATCCTTTAAGGATTGATAACCTGTAAATTTTGTTTGGCTATCATGGTCAATTTCATGATCGTAGGCAACATTAAAATTACTCGCCCCTCTAGCACGTTCACGTTGTAGGTTCATTGCAATTTCAAACGCTGCATGATCGACGGTTAAGTTATTTTCACGGGCAAAGTCTGCGGTTAAATCAAGTGGAAATCCATAAGTGTCATAAAGTAAAAAAGCGGTTTCACCGGGAATAACACTGTCTTGCATTTTAGCTACACAAGCCTCTAAAACTTTCATTCCTTGTTCTAAGGTTTCGGCAAAACGTTGTTCTTCTTTTTTTAAAATGCGCTTAACCTGTGCTTGGGCTTTCGTTAATTCAGGATAAGCGGTTCCCATTTCATCCACTAAGGGGGCAACGAGTTTATAAAAGAAAATATCTCGAATCCCTAAACGATAACCATGACGAATAGCACGGCGTATGATTCGTCTCAATACATAGCCTCGTCCTTCATTAGAGGGCATGACATCATCAACAATTAAAAAAGCACACGAGCGAATATGATCGGCAATAACACGCAATGAACTGAGACTTAAATCCTCGGTATTAGCTAATTTTGCAGCTGTTTGTAATAAGCCCTGAAATAAATCAATTTCATAATTATTATGTACCCCTTGTAAAATTGCACTAATCCGCTCTAAGCCCATCCCTGTATCCACTGAAGGTTTTGGCAATGGATGTAAAACCCCCGTTGAATCACGGTTATATTGCATGAACACTAAGTTCCAAATTTCAATATAACGGTCGCCATCTTCTTCGAGTGTTCCAGGCGGTCCGCCTGCAATCGCTTCGCCATGATCGTAGAATATTTCACTACAAGGGCCACAAGGGCCGGTTTCGCCCATTGACCAAAAATTATCTTTTGCGCCAATTTTAGATAAACGTGCAGGATCAATGCCTATTTTTTCTAACCAAATTTGTTCCGCATCGGCATCTTCTTCAAAAACGGTTACCCATAATTTTTCCGCAGGAATTGCTAATTCAACGGTTAAAAACTGCCATGCAAATGCAATCGCTTCGGTTTTAAAATAATCGCCAAAACTAAAGTTCCCTAGCATTTCAAAAAAGGTATGATGCCTAGCGGTATAACCGACATTTTCCAAATCATTATGTTTACCGCCTGCACGAACACAGCGTTGACTAGAGGCTGCGCGAACAAAATTACGTTGTTCACGACCTAAAAAAACATCCTTAAATTGCACCATACCTGCATTGGTAAATAATAAAGTCGCATCATTACCAGGGACTAACGAACTACTTGGCTCAACCGTGTGTCCTTGTTGTTGGAAAAAGTCTAAAAAAGCGGCTCGTACAGCGGCACTGGTCATATTTGTTTTCATGATGTCTAAAAGCGTTAAGGTTTAAGGTTTATTTATTTTTTGTTCAAGCATGATTAAAATGGCGTTTAATTCATCTTTATAGCGATAAATACTATTAAGGATCGTTTGAGCCAGTAATTCATTTTCTTCATAGTCATGGGCAATTTCATTTCTAATTTCTCTTAATTCAAACCATTTATCTACATTTAAAATTTTTAACTTTTCAAGTGAGGTTAAAATATCTAAAAAAGGACGGTCTATATTTTCACCTTGGTATTGAATAAAACTCTTAAATAATTTTGCGCCCATACTATCTTGTGTTTTTGAAAAACGATAAATAATTTGATCGGCAAAAGCTAAATCATACCGACTCGTTAGGATATTTAAAAAATCTTCACGGGTAATGGGAAATGCGTAGTGAATTGATAGCTCTTCAAAAGCTTCATTAATACGTTGTAAATGTATTTTAGACTCATTAAGATTTTTCCTAAATTTTTCTTTATAGATTACAACTTGACTGCCCATTTTTTTATTTCCTGTTCTATGCGTCGTGAACTATCTTCATTAAAAACTAAATCAATTTTTTGATCGCCTATCGCGCGTTTTAATCGGGCTAGAAATTTTATTTTTCGCTCAAAAAGGTGATGTTTATCCTCGACTTCAATATACAAGTCAATATCACCACCTTTCTTGCTGTCATCAACTCGACTACCAAACAAAAACACACGGCTCGTTTCTCCAAAAAAACAAGCAGTTAATGTTTTTATTGTTTTAATCTCTTCAGTTTTTAATCGCACACGCTATTTCTCAAATACAATTTTGTCATAAATATCCCTGAGACTAATTTTTTCTTCAACTTGAACTATTTTCAAGGATTCGTCTAATAATTTATATTCTGTCAATAACCATTGATTGGAGGATTGTTTTTCAAAGTGTTCTACATGCACTTTATCTTGACTAATTAAAATATAATCATGTAATTCAGGTATACTTCGGTAATTTTCAAATTTGCCAGCACGATCATAATCTTTTGTGCTATTTGATAAAATTTCAATAATTAATTCTGCACTTTCTATTGTATCTCGACGATCTTCCCAATAACGCGGTTCGCCGTTAATGACTAACACATCAGGATAAGTGAAACTTCCCGTACAAGAGATATGTAATTTAACATCACCAATAAAAACATCAAACTCTTTGGCTTTTAGTATTTGTTTTAAGGCAAGGTAAATATTACCTGCAATTCGATTATGATTTAATGTTCCACCTGCCATTGGAAAAATCTCCCCATTATAATATTCACTTTTAAAATCCGCTTTTTCTTCTAAGGCTAAATAGTCTTCGATAGAATAGCGTTGTTCAACCATGACGGCACTCATTTGTTTCTCCTAAAAAATATCAACATTCGCAAATGCTCGCCCTATTCCTCGAATATAAGGACGATACATATCTTCCACATAAGGCGGTGGGTTGACAAAGTTACCTTTTGTTACCGCTCTCATTAAATAAAATACATGCTGAGAACGGTTTTTATTTAAATCAATCGCAGCAATATAGCGATCATCTAAATATTGTTCGTACTTAACCCGACTATAATTTTGCATCCTTAAAATAGTTTCTTTCCCAATTTCAAATTGGTCAATTTTTAAATTATTCTCAAGATTTTGATTTTCAATTTCAAATCCCGCAGGCACTAAATCAATAATTAACGCATCTTTAATCCGTTTTTTAGCCGTTACATTGAGATGAACTAAAAATACATCACCACTGCTGACTTGCCCAAGTTCAACCCGCTCACCTTGGAGGTTATAATAATTACGCGCAATTTGAATGGTTTTCATCTGCATAGCAGGGGCTGTACGCGGATAAGCCTGAATACCATACTGCATGTACAAAGGAACAGTCGCTTGTGAATTAAACGTCACTGTTTGCGGTATGTTATCACCTTGAAAGCTTTTATAATAAGTTCCCTTTTGTTTCAATACGCGCTCAATATCATTTAAAATTAAATTTCCTTGCCATGCTTGCTGAGGTTTACTTTTTAATATCACCCCTGTTCTAAATAACGCATTTTTTTCTTGGGTACTTAAATAATCTCGACCTGCTAATTCATCGCCTAATTGAAAAATTAAATGCGCGGTTAATTGTGGCACAATCGGATGTTTATTTAATAAATAAGTTATTAAGGTTAAATCACGTAAACGACTCCCATAGTCTCCTAAGTAAAAATAATCATTACGGGGTTTATTAATCCCTAACGTAATCGCTTGTTTCCCTTTCACCTGATCGCCTTGATTGAAAAGCGCGATACCTAAATGAACTAAAGGTAAGCCTGATTTAACTTCTTTTCGATGATGATCGTATAAAGTGCGTAATGAGCCTAAAGGCGCGCGATTTACCCGTGATAATACATAAGCAGCATAGGCTTTATAAGCAAAACTCGCATGTTTAGGGTATTGGCTATAACCTTGTCCATACATATTACCACGTTGATTTAAATATGCTGTCAAACGCTTTAACGCTTTATCTAACATTTCTTGCGGAACGCTTGCCCCTTCATCTTTTGCATCAAGTAGAAAATCAACCGCATAAGCCGTTAGCCAGTGTTCTTCATTATCATTATTTGACCATAATCCAAAGCTACCATTACTGCGCTGCATGCCTGCTATTCGACTAATACTACGGTCAATATAATGGGGTTTATCGTTGATATTAAACCGCTTATTTTTAATTAAAACCTTCGATAACCCCCATGTTTTAATGTTATTAGCATTAACTGATAACCACGGATAAGTGCTACTAATGGTTTGTTCAAGACAACCATAAGGGTATTGCAGTAATTGTTTTAAATAACTTTTGATTGCAATCGGTGGATTCGCCGAAATATTAATTTGCGCGGTTGCAGCGTCTATTAATAAATTGCTTAAATCAGGGTGAATACTCACCGAGTCACCTTGTTTAATTCGTCTACGTTTTATTAATGCGGTTGCAGGATAAGCAGGACGTGTGCCTAATCGCCATTCACGGGTAAAATTAATCATTTCTTTTGCATCTTTTGCATTACTGACTTGCAAGCGAATTAATGACTGCCCAAGATTTTTTGTTGCCATGATATTCCAGCGTAATACTTGTTTTTCTTTATTTTTTAAAGTAATGGTTTCTCTTTTATATCCA
>CAYROI010000101.1:3634-6277 GCA_964425835.1 uncultured Methylococcaceae bacterium | reverse complement strand
CCCTACCCTTCTGAATTAACCCGTCATTGTCAATTACCCAATGGCGTGGATATTACTATTCGCCCCATTCGCCCAGAAGACGCCAACATGGAAAAAGATTTTGTCCATAGTCTTTCTGAGCGCAGTAAATATTTACGTTTCATGCAATCATTGCAGGAATTAACCCCTGAAATGATTGTTCGTTTTACTCAAATTGATTATGACCGTGAAATGGCTTTTGTTGCAGTCACCGAACACCAAAACATGCCAACAGAATTAGGGGTTGGGCGTTACATTATGAACCCTGATGGGCATAGTGTTGAGTTTGCGCTTGTGATTTCTGATTGCTGTCAGGGATTAGGCATTGGTGCAAAAATCATGACCACGTTAATGAAGGCGGCAAAATTTAAAGGAATTTCATTTTTTGAAGGTGAAGTATTAACCGTTAATAAACCGATGCTATCATTGGTAAAAAAACTAGGCTTTACTATAGAACCAATTGCAGGAGATGACGAAGTCGTTCGCGTTATAAAAGATCTAAGATTATAAAGCATAAAATATAGAGACGTTGAATATTACGTCTCTATACAAAATATCTAAAACCTAACCAGGCTCAAAATCAAGTTTACATAGTTCTTTAGCGGCATGTAAGTGTCCATCTAATAAGACTTTAGTCAATTGTTCCATTCGTTGCATATAAACCTCGGTATATTCGCCAAAAGCTTGTGGTAAATGATAACGCTCAAGCCGTGAAAGATTACCGTCAAAGGCGGCTGAAACACAGAGTAAATCAAGAATAAAATAACGCTCATGCGTTTTAACTTCTTTTAGTATTTTTAAAAAATCTTCCCAGTCATCATAATTATCATGTTTTTCTATTTCAAAAGTCTCACAGAGTTTAATCATTAAAATTAACATGTTAGGATGATAATTTTGTGATAACACCATGGTGGTTGCCACTGCTCTAATTGCACCTTCACGCGCTTTCGGGGATAAATGATTTATCAATTCAGGTTGCATAACACTTTCTGCTAAATGATGCGCTAGACGATTACCAAATAAACGTAGTCGCGCTTCTTTAGCCACCTTATACATGACAAAGGCATCCCAAATACCTGTAATTGGAATCGCTATCCAAGTGAACCCTAAACGACTACTGCCTTTACCAAAAACACGAATTAAAAGAAATTTAACCACTAAACCACTTAATATAACTTTAGCTTTGTAAAGTAAACTAATTAATAATAATTTAGTTTTGGGGACATGCTTTAGAGGGTCAATGCCTAAATAATGTACCACAGGATCAGGAACTTCTAAGGCGGCGCGTGCTAAAATATTGGCAACCGCATCATTTCCTGGTAATAAAGCGTCATCATTCGCGTGATGATGTCCTGTTAAACAAGCAAGACCATGAACGGTTCTTAAACTCAACCAGAATAACACCCCCATCTCTACTACCAACATGGCAATAACAATCAGCGCGTAATAGAAATAATAGTGTGTTTCGTCCATTCTTTCATAATATTTCCATTCAAACCAAACTGAAATAACCGTTGTGAGTGCGCCAACACCAAAAGCGATAATGGCCGCAAAATGAGTAATATTTGCGGCTAATGAACACATGACTTCATCGGGCGGTAAATCGTCAATGGGCATTTGGGCGACTTGAGAAACCCCCGCTTTTTTTGCCATATATTGATAATATTTAACCCCTATTTTTTCTAAGAATCCTGATTCTTTTTCGCGGACATAGTGATTTTTTTCGGTTGAATACTTATTTTCTGACATAATTATAAGGTGACAATGAGTGAACCAGAGCGTCGTTTTTTAAAGATGGATTATAAACATTTAAAGGTAAAACCCCTTGATTAGACTTTTTTTTATTATACTGCTCATTGCCCTTGTATGGTTTTTATTATGGTTATTTTTAAAAATTCCTGCTGAAATTCAAGCAAAATATATTAGAAAAATAACTTTTTGGATGATTGTTACTATATTATTACTTTTAGTGGTTACAGGAAAATTAAATGGACTATTCACGCTTTTAGGACTTGTTATTGCAATGATTGCACGACTATTACCGTCTTTATTCCGCTTCTTCCCGCAATTTCAACAACTATGGTCTATATTTAAGGGCAAGCATAGTCAGAATTCTTCTCAACAACGAACGCATAACGACGCTAAAACCAAAGCTCAAATGACAAAGAGCGAAGCCTATGAGGTTTTAGGTTTAAAATCGGGCGTTAGTGAGAAAGAAATTATTTTAGCACACCGAAAGTTGATGCAAAAAGTACATCCTGATCGAGGCGGTTCTAATTATCTTGCTGCTGAAATTAATCAAGCAAAAGAAGTTTTATTACAAAAATAAGGGGTTTAAACTCGCTTCTTTTTGCCCCTGATAACACGCGTTTTCAAATCAATGTCTATTTCCCGAAACTTACATATCCTTTTATTATTACTTTTGCCTTTATCCCTACAGGCATGTCAAAAAGATAAAAATTATTCCCCTGAAAAAATTTATGACTCGCTAAAAACAAAACAAGCGGTGAAATATTATCAGGTTAAAACGGGGGATACCTTAATAAGTATTAGTGCTAAACAGGGATGTCGTTATCAAGATATTGCTCGTTGGAATAATATTAAAGCACCTTATAAAATTATTGT
>CAYROI010000101.1:0-3534 GCA_964425835.1 uncultured Methylococcaceae bacterium | reverse complement strand
GGTTAATAGTCACCTTATTGCAACCACAAATAACCTTTCAGCTCTAAACCAAGTTAATATTGGACAACAATTAAAAATTCCTAATACGAAACAAAAACATAGCCAGCTAAATCCAAAAAACTCTCAACGCATAATTACCAAAAATTTGCGATTTAATCCACAAAAAACTTCAATAATTTCAAATAATAACGAAAACATGTTAAAGTTTTACTGCCAGTGGCCGATTGATGGAAAAATATTAAAAACATTTACCAAAACAGGTCATAGAGGAATTGAAATTAGTGGATATACTGGGCAAAAAGTAAAGTCAGTAGCAGCAGGTATTGTTGTTGCTGTCAATGCTAGTATTTATGGATATGGAAAATTTGTAGTGATTAAACATAATAATTACTACATGAGTTCTTATGCTAATAATCAACGGACACTGGTTAAACGTGGGCAAATGGTAAAACAAGGTCAAGTAATAGCAGAGCTTGGGAAGATTGGATATAAAGCACCGCTTTTAAAGTTTGAAATTAGAAAGACTGGCAAATTAATCAACCCAATGTATTTTTTACCCAAAAGGTGAGTGAGCTGAGTAAGCTTGGAGGTTAATATGAAGGTAGAATTAGTCGAAGCGATGACAGATAGTGTCAATATGGCTTTTTCTGAAAACGTTAGTTTTAGTCGGGATGATAATGTTGTCGAAGCTATTGAAGCACGTATTCCAGAAGTGGCTAAAACAAATGATGTAGAGGTTATTGATTCACAACCAGACAATAATTTTGATGCAACACGTATCTATTTAAATGCGCTGGGAAAATCAAAACTATTAACCGCCGATGAAGAAAAAATTTATGGAAAACGCACTTTAAATGGCGATCAAGCAGCCCGTAAAATAATGATTGAAAGTAATTTGCGTTTAGTGGTTAAAATAGCACGACGTTATTTGAATCGTGGTTTGCCCTTGTTAGATTTAATTGAAGAAGGCAATTTAGGATTAATACGCGCGGTTGAAAAATTTGATCCTGATCGGGGTTTTCGTTTTTCTACTTATGCAACTTGGTGGATTAGGCAAACCATAGAGCGTGCAATTATGAATCAAACACGCACAATTAGATTACCGATTCATATTGTTAAAGAAATGAATGTCTACCTAAAAGCACAACGGTTTTTAACGCAAAAATTTAATATGGATCCAACCATGGAAGAGATTGCTAGCCATGTTAATAAGCCTGTTAAAACGGTTGAAAAAATTTTAAAATTAAATGAACGCGTGACTTCTGTTGATATTTCTTATAGTCAAGATTTTGAACGCTCAATTATTGATTCTATTGCGGATGACGAAAAAAAGACTGCCCCTGAATCCTTACAAGAAGAGGGAATTAGAAAAAATGTGGCGCATTGGGTTTTTCAATTATCTGAAAAACAACGCGAAGTCATTTGTCGACGTTATGGTCTATGTGGTTATGAAAATTCGACTTTAGAACAAGTCGCAAAAGAACTTGAGGTCACTAGAGAGCGTGTGAGACAAATTCAGATGGATGGCTTAAAACGTTTAAGAGAAATTTTAGAATTTAGTGGTTATTCTTTTGAGGCTATTTTTCATTAGCCGATAAAAACATCGCATCGCCATAGCTAAAAAAACGATAACCCTGTTCTATCGCATGTTGATAAGCATTCATTACATTTTCATACCCTGCAAAGGCTGAAATTAACATTAATAACGTCGATTCGGGTAAATGAAAATTAGTCAGCATCGCATCAACACTTTTAAAATGATAACCGGGGGTAATGAACAAGTTAGTATCACCAAAATTTGGCTTAAGCTCCCCGTCTTTTGATGCAGATTCCAAAGCCCTAACGGCTGTTGTTCCGATAGCAATCACACGCCCCCCCCTCTCACATGTTGTTTTAATCGCCTCAACTGTTTCTGCAGTGACTTTAAAATATTCACTGTGCATTACATGTTTAGTTAAATCTTCAACGCGTACAGGTTGAAAAGTTCCACTCCCTACATGTAAAGTTACAAAGGTCGTTGCAATATTTTTATCTTTAATTTTTTGCATCATTCGTTCATCAAAATGTAATCCTGCAGTAGGCGCTGCAACCGCGCCTTGCTGTTTTGCAAAGACTGTTTGATAACGCTCAAAATCTGACATTTCATCTTCACGCGTAATATAAGGGGGTAAAGGAATATGTCCGATTTTATCTAATATCCTCAGTAGTGCCATTTCACCTTTAAAATGAAGTCTAAATAAATCCGCTTCACGTCCTAAAACCTCGCAATTAAACCCGTTATCTAACGTAATGTAACTCCCAGCTTTGGGTGATTTACTCGCTTTGATATGAGCAATCGCATGATGTTCATCAATAATACGTTCAATTAAAATTTCGACTTTTCCCCCTGTTTGTTTTTTACCCAATAAACGCGCAGGAATGACTTTGGTATTATTAAAAACTAATAAATCATTAGGATTAATTAAATCCAGAAAATCATTAAAAGACTTATCGTCTAATTTCCCTGTCTTTTTATTCATGCAAAGTAAACGACTATCGCCACGATTAGCTAATGGTTTTTGAGCGATAAGTTGCGGTGGAAGTTGATAATTGAAGTCACTTTTTTTCATAAGGGGGATATTATCAGCTTATGAAAATTAATTCATCTAAAAAATACTGGTGTTTTTTAAATCATTACTTTATAATTGTTAATTCTGTGCCGGGGTGGTGAAACTGGTAGACGCGCTGGATTCAAAATCCAGTTCCTTCGGGAGTGTCGGTTCGATTCCGACCCTCGGTACCACAGAATATTAAAAAATAAACGCTTAAATTAGCCTGCACACCTTGATATAAAGGTGTTGCGGGCTTTTTTATGTGCGAATATTTTATTCAATTCTACTGTTTATATAATCAAAAAAACATGAACACCACTGAAGAAATTATTGAAGATTTAAAACAAGGAAAAATGGTTGTCATTATGGATGATGAAGACCGTGAAAATGAAGGGGATTTATTAATGGCCGCTTCATTTGTACGTGCGGAAGATGTGAATTTTATGGCACGCTATGGACGTGGATTAATTTGTCTGACTTTAACACGTTCGCGTTGTCAACAGCTCAAATTACCCTTAATGGTCGATGAAAATAAAACCCCCTATTCAACAAACTTTACAGTTTCTATTGAGGCGGCTAAAGGGGTAACGACTGGGATTTCCGCAGCCGATAGAGCTTTAACCATTCAAACTGCAGTCGCAAAAAAGGCAACAGCCGATGATTTAGTTCAACCTGGCCATATTTTTCCTTTAATGGCAAAAGCTGGTGGGGTATTAAACCGAGCAGGTCATACCGAAGCGGGTTGTGATTTAGTTCGTTTAGCAGGATTAGAACCTGCCGCCATGATTGTTGAAATTCTTAATGAGGATGGCACAATGGCAAGACGTGCCGATTTAGAAAAATTTGCCCAAAAACATCAGTTAAAAATTGGCACAATTGCGGATTTAATTCATTATCGGATTAAAAACGAAAGCACTTTAGAGCGTATTAGTGAATGCGCGCT
>CAYROI010000100.1:0-6384 GCA_964425835.1 uncultured Methylococcaceae bacterium | reverse complement strand
CAGTGTTGGTAATAAAATCTGTCGCTGATGTGCCTGTATCCGCACTTATATCAATTGCAGAAATGGTTGTTGTGGGCGCAGTTGTTTCTATCTTGATTTCATTAACATTAGTGGTTATTTCCGAAACATTCCCCGCAATATCTGTTTGCCTAACTTGAATATCCCTAGACGTATAAGTTATATTATTAGCTAATTCAAATGAGGTGCTCGTTCCAGAAACCCATCCCGCATTTTTTAAATTATATTCCCAGCTTGTTACATCACTGGCTAAAGTAACATTAACCGTTGCATCATTGGTTATTCCATCAGAATGATTACTACCTGAATCTAAATTTAAAGCAAACGTAGGGGCTAAAACTGTATTATCAATGCTAAATGTTGCATTAGTAGGCGCATCGGTTATGATATTGCCTACTATATCTTTAGCACTCGCAATCGTTACTGTTCCCGTTTTATCACCAGCAGGAACATCTAAATCGTAATAATAAATTGTTGAGCTAACCGCAGTCATTGTTGATGAGGTAAGAATACTATTATCAATACTAATAGTAGGGACAGGTGTGTTTTGAACCGCTTCATTAAAGGTTACAAATATTCTTAAAGTATCCGCATCCTTCACCGCAATGGTGGTCGCTGTTGGAACAGTTGTTGAATTAACATTTGTGCTATAAGTTAAGGTCGCTATTGGCGGGATTTCTTCTAAATTATTAATCGCTAATGTGACTGCTTTTTCACTCGCATTTCCTTTAGCATCCGTTGCAACGACAGTAAAACTATAACTAGGGGTTACTTCAAAATTAGGACTATCTGTTAAGGTAATAGCGCCAGAGTTTCCATCAATTGTAAATGCACTTGAATCATTAATAGCTTTTAAGCTATAGGTAAGGCTACTGGTATCTGTTGCGATTACTGTATAAATTACTTGTCCTGCGGCTGTATTTTCATCAATAGCCGTTGCTGTTGCACTTGAAGTAATGTTAGGATTAACTTCATCAATATCATTAATACCTAATGTAATCGCTTGTTCTGATGTATTCCCTGTGGTATCACTTGCTATGACTGTGAACTTATAACTTGCCTTCGTCTCAAAATCAGGATTGGTGGCTAAAGCTACTGCCCCTGTATTACCATTAATTGTAAATGCACTACTATCTTCTCCAAACTTCAAGCTATAAGTTGCAGCAGTATCATCCGAAGTGACCGTGTAAACGACTTGATTCTCCCCAATATTTTCATCAACCGCGGGATTATTTATTGATGAAATAGTGGGGGCAGGCACACCCTTGATAATAACAGCCGCATTCGTTTTTAGATCAATGCCCGTTCCTAAAGCAAAACCCGCGCTATTTCCTGCACTGTCCTGAATGGTCGCTTTATTAAGATTAATGGATAGGACATCTAAATCACTACTATTGGTATCTCCATTTTGAACTTGATAGTTAAAAATTAATGCTTGCTGACCATTCCCAGAGGAATAAGTAGCTAATTTACCGTTACTTAAAGTTAAGGTAGGTGAACCAAAAGACCGATCAACAAAAACAACTTCGTTATAGGTTAATGTAATACTAACGGTGTCCAAAATAGAGTAAGTTCCATCTTTTGCGCTAATGCTTGTTAAATTAGGTGCGCTAGTATCGTTATTTGTATTAGTGGGTGGAAGCGGAGACGTTGGTTCAGTTGTAACAGGGGGCGGTGGAACGGGTGTTGTATCAACGGGTGTTGGCGTTGGGGTCGTGGTTATACTGCCTTGATCTAATTCAGATTTTACGGTATCGACCGTTGCAGAATCTGAGGTTATATTTTTAAAGACTAAGGTTGCTAAGGTTAAATCATTAGATTTTAAAACATCGACAAAGTATAACGATACAGCCGTTTTATTCGCCAAAAAGGATTTATCTAATAAACCTTGGGGCGATGTATTTTCTTTTGCCGCAGCAATTAAATTAACAATTGCCGTATCTTTTGACATAGTTCCCGCTTCCAAATGTCCCTGCCAAAAAGCTTTCCCTCCTTCATCTATAGTCCGATCAAATAGATTTAAGTAAACATTTTCGAGAAAAGTGACATTAAGCAATTGGGCTGGATATAAGGCAATATATTCAGGGGAAGTTGCCATTTGTGAGGAAATTTTTATTAACGCAAACGCCTCCGCAGACTCTGGGGTCGGTGCTTGTGCTAAAAAAATATCGTAAGATTTTCCCCAAAAATTTGCACCATCAGCATCCGCTGCACGGTTAAAATAAGCGCTATATAATTCAATAATACTTTCTTTTTGATTTGTAGTAGCCATAACACTCTCTTAAAAAATTTATCAGAATCAAAGAACGACAAGAAACCTAATAAAATTTAGTTACTCATTATGTTCTCAAAACATTGTCTTCGATTATATAACATAAGATGAGGGGGGCTTAAAGGTTTACTTTTATAAATGCGACTTAAGTCACATTTAAAAGATAAGAACATATAAATAACTGATTTTATTAATTAATAAACTTACGGCGTAACCAGTAATCAATACTGACATAACGTCCAGATCCGATGAAAAATAAAGCTAATAGCATAATAAAATAAGTCGCTGAAAATTCAATACCGTTATTAAGAATAACAATATTTCCATTTTCTGTGAGCCAGTCATAATTGCCATATTGCTTGAGAATATCTTTGGCTTTATCTAACTTTTCTATAGCAGCAACCGTTCTATCGGTTGCAAAAATTCCACTTCCTGTGGCAATCGCTAACCAGCCATTTTTCAAATGAACCGTTATTGCCGCAACAATCATGGTAATCATTAACGGAATTGAAATTAAGCGAACCCCAAAACCAAATAATAAAAAAATTGCACCTAGACATTCAGTGGTCGCAACTAAAAAAACGAATAAATAAGGAAAAGGGAGGTCTAAGCCCCAATCACTATTACCAAACCATTCTGCGGTATCACTAAAATTTGCAAACTTTGTTGTTCCTGCCATCCAAAAAATAGGGACTAAATATAAACGTAAAAGTAAGGGGGCTAAAAAGTCTAAGCTTTTTGTTTTGTCACATAAAAGTGTTGCTACTTCAACAAAATTTGTAATTTTCTGTTGAATAACAGGACTTTTTTCGATTAAAGTAGCGAAAAATTGATTATTCATGGTTGCCTCATTTTATTTTTAATAATGCTTTCTAGTTTTAAAAAAATTGCCGATGAAAAACCGTATTAATAATTTATTTAGCGATATTCCAGCGCAACATTCCGATGAATTATTTCAAACTTTATTACAAAATTCTCATCTTACGCTGGAACGGATTATTTCTAAAGGACATTTTACCGCTTCTAACAAATGGTATAATCAAGATTCTGACGAGTGGGTTGTATTACTGCAAGGTAAAGCACGATTGCAATTTGCTAAAGACTTATCTATCATCACTTTAAATGTTGGTGATTATTTGTTTATTCCCGCCCATGAAAAACACCGCGTTGACTGGACAGATCCCACTATTACCAGTATTTGGTTAGCCCTTCATTTCAATGAGAAGTCCTATGAATAATATAATCTCTTCTTTCTTAATTTGCTTTGTTATTTTTATCAGCGGTTGTGACTCTAGCTCAACTTCTACTGATGATTCAAAGCCAAAGCCCTTTGATTTAAAAATAGCGCAACAACAATATGCTGGCATTGAATTAACCGTTGCGGATATAAGTGAGCAAAATTACAACAATGGCTCAGCATTAGCCGTAACCCTCACTATCCCTTTAAATCCCGCTGAAGATTTTCAATCTTTTTTTAAAGTCAGTGATAAAAATGGGCAGAGGATAAAGGGCAGCTGGGAATTGTCAAACAGTGGTTTAGTTGTCTATTTTCCAACTATTGAGCCTTCAAGTGATTATACCGTTGACGTATTAGGTGGCTTACAAGCGGCTACCAGCAAACAACTTGCCAAAGCATTCTCTAAAAAAATAAAAACCCGAAAAATGCAACCGCAAGTGCGCTTTGCCAGTAAAGGTTCAGTATTACCTGCAAAATTGGCAAAAGGCTTACCTATTGTCGTTACCAATATTGATGCGGTAGATGTCAATTTTTATCGAATCAAAAGCGATAAAATAAATTATTTTTTAAATGAATGGAAGGGAAGGGCGCAACAAGGAGGGTATTATTTACAAGAATATCGTCCCTTTATTGATTTAGCTTATACAGGACGTTTTGACTTAAACCCGCCTAAAAATACTCGCCATACAACACATTTAGATTTAGCTGCGATTGACGAATTAAAAAAACCAGGCGTTTATCTAGCAACCATGAAAAAAGCGGCTGATTTTGAAGATGAATATCAAGTCACTTATTTTGTGGTGAGCGATTTAGGGCTTCATGCACGAATGTTTAAAGATAAATTGAGCGTTCAAATAAGTTCCTTGCATACAGGAAAAGCCGTTTCTGGTGTAAAAGTAAGCTTATTAAATAAGGATAATCAACCACTGGCAAAAACCAAAACCGATTCAGAGGGACAGGCTCATTTTGGAAGTTATGACAAAGCTGAATTACTGATTGCGCGTGATAATGATAATATTTCGGTTTTAAAATTAAATTCGCCTGCTTTAGATTTATCGGCGTTTGACGTTGATGGACGTGAGCAAAAACCGATTGAAATTTTTATCTATAGCCCAAGAGATATTTATCGCCCAGGTGAAACCATTACCTTTAGTGCCATTTTACGCAATGCCGATGCCAAAGCGATTAAATACCCACCCGTAAATGCCATCATAAAACGTGCTGATGGTCAGAAAATTAAATATTTTACCTGGCATCCACAAGCTAAAAATCAAGGCTATTACCAAACAAGCTATCAACTCCCTGATAATGCGATGACAGGGAATTGGACATTAGAACTAGAAACCGCTGGGAAAACCTACCATGAATATAAATTCAAAGTAGAAGCTTTTCTACCTGAACGGATGGAATTATTAGTCGGTCAACAACCCCCGCGTGATCTTTGGGCAGATAGAACATCCGCTTTAAAAATTCCTATTTCAGGGCAATATTTATACGGCGCACCTGCCGCTAATAATCGCTTAAGCACTAAAGTGATTATTAAACAAAATCGCCAACCAGTTAAAGTCTTGAAAGATTATTATTTTGGTTTGGAAGATGAAAAACCCAGTGTTAAATTTTATGAATTACCCGATATTAATTTGGATGATAAAGGGTTAGCTACGTTAAAAGTTCCCTCACGCTGGGAGAAAGCTAAAAATAGCCCATTGGCTATTAAGGTGATTAATAGTTTATTTGAAACAGGCGGTCGCCCTGTAACTCGTTCGGTTAATTTTACGTCTTGGCCGCAGAAAACCTTAATTGGCATTCGCCCCCAAATTCCCTTAACTGATATTCCAGATAGCAGTGAAATTAAATTTGATCTAGTCAAAGCAACGAAAGAAGGAAAATTACAAGGTGACACTGAAATTGTTGCGAAATTAATTAAAGAACAACGGGATTATTATTGGGAATATTCGGATTCGGAAGGCTGGCATTCTGAACATACCGCAAAAAATTATCAAGTGTTTGAAAAACGTTTAAATTTAAACGCTAAAAAAGCAGTGACCTTAACCGTTCCTGTGGAATGGGGATCATACTTATTAGTGATCGAAGATGCAAAAACAGGGCAAAAAAGTTCCGTACGTTTTTATGCGGGCAGTGGTTGGCATGAAACTGAAACTAACCAATCAGCGCGTCCTGAACGAGTGGTGATTGAGCTGGATAAAAAACATTATAAAGCGGGTGAAAGGGTCAATTTAAAAGTAACCCCGCCTTATACTGGCAAGGGATTTATTAGTGTTGAAAGTGGGGATGAACAATTATGGTTTAAACGGGTTAATGTTCCCGCCGAAGGTTTAAAAATAGCCATTCCTGTTAACAAAGACTGGGCGCGGCATGATTTATATATTTCTGCGGTGGTCTTTAGAGCCGGTGATGCTAAGGAAAAAATCACCCCTAATCGTGCCGTGGGGATTATTCATTTACCGTTAAATCGTGATGATCGTCAACTTAAAGTCAGTATTGATGCACCGACAAAAGAAATTCGCCCTGAAACCACGCTAATTAGTACGGTGAAAATTGCCAATGCTAAAGCGGGACAAAAAACGTTTGTGACTTTAGCCGCTGTCGATGTTGGCGTGTTAAATATTACCAATTATAAAACCCCTGATCCGTTTAAATGGTTTTTTGAACCCCGCCGTTATGGGGTCGATCAACGGGATATTTATAATAAAATTATTGAATTAGTGGATGGTGGGATAACCAAAGCACGTTTTGGCGGCGATGCGGATAAACATGCAGGCGGCGCACGCCCTGATTCAAAAATTAAAATTGTGTCACTCTTTAGTGGTTTAGTTGAAACGAATACACAGGGAGA
>CAYROI010000099.1:4633-6389 GCA_964425835.1 uncultured Methylococcaceae bacterium | reverse complement strand
AATTAAAACGACTGCTTACCCAAACTTCTTGACCCTGCTGAATCACAGGTAAATCCTTTTGATAAACGGTTAAATTAACCCAAACTTTGGATAAATCGGCAATGGTGAAACTGGTGGCACTGCGATCGAAAAATTCACCTTGTGCCAAATGTTGTTTGATAATAATACCGTTTGCAGGCGCGTGTAATTGATACAAGCCCGTTTTTTTATCGCGTCGATTTAACACCGCTGTTATTGCTTGTTGACTTAAACCGAGTGCCAATAAATTTTGTTTTTCTGCCTGATATTTAGCCGATATTTCAGCTTGTGCTTGTTGGGCGACTAAATAATCGCGTTTTGCGGTAATTTGCTGTTGATATAAATGCCGTTCGCGCTTTAAAGTCGCATTGGCTAAATTAAGTAAACTACTCGCAGTTAATAAACGTGCTTTGGCATCGGCTAAATCGCGACTAGCAATCGTGGCTAATAAATCGCCTTTTTTAACCGTATCGCCTAAATGTTTAAACACTTTACGCACAATGCCCGATATTTGAGGTGAAACGTGATGAAGTCGTTGTGGATCAACTAATACTTCACCTGCTAAATCTAGGGTTTTATGAATCACCCCTGATGATGCTTGACCTAAAGTAATAGCAAACTCTTTTAATTGTGCGTTTGAAAATTCAAGTTTCCCTTCTTCATGTTCATCATGACCTTCATGTTCATCATGAGTAGTTTCTGCGTGACTTTCTTCTTTCGCAATCAGATAGCTAGAATTGAATAAGCAAGCCATAAAAAAAGTGATTAGTAAAAACTTCATACGTTATTGCTCCGTTTTATCAGCGAATGGGGTGAGGGCATGACCTGTTAAGCGTTCAATTTGCGCGACATTCAGATGATAATCGGTTAGCGCGCGTAAATATTGTTTTTGAACACGAAATAAAGTACGCTGTGCATCCAGTAAATTCAGTAAATTAAATTTACCTAATTGATAACCTTGTTTAGCTATTTGATAAGAACGTTCGGCACTGGGAATTACCTCTTCTTCTAATGCTAAAACTTCTTCGTAAGCGATTTGTAATTGCTGATAACGGGTATTTAACTGCGTTTTGAATTTTAATTGCCTGTTCTGATAGCTGGCTTCGGCTTTACTCACGCGAAATCTTGCCGCTGAAATATTACCCTGATTGCGGTCAAATAATGGAATAGGAATTGATACCCCTGCTAACAGCGCGTAGTCATTCGGGATTAAATTATTATTAACCCCTAATGTAACGGTGACATCAGGAATAGCTTTAGATTCTTCCAATTCCATCAAAGCCTGACGTTGACTAATTTCATCTGTCCAGCGCGCTAAATCAGGATTCGCGTTTAATTGTTTTACTAATGATGAAAGTTGAGGTAAGTCTTTAATTGCCTTTAAATCACCTGTGACAGCTTTAAAATGCGGTTCACTGCTATTCCAAGTCGCAGCTAATACCTTGCGCGCCATTTGTAAATTTTTTTCAGCCCGCATTAATTCAATCTTCGTTGTTGATTGCATGACTTTAGTTTTAATTTTCTCAACTGCCGCGACATTTCCCGCCTCAAATAAAGCGGAAACGGCGGTAGTCATTTTATCGGCAACCGTTTGCATTTCTTCTGCAAGAACAACGGATTCTTGTGCAGCGAGTACGCGAATAAATGTCTGTGCAACTTGAGTCATCACATTCATCCGCTGAGTTTCATAATCCCAGTTAGCCAAAGTTTGTGTTAAGCCCGCCGCCTTAATTCGTGC
>CAYROI010000099.1:0-4533 GCA_964425835.1 uncultured Methylococcaceae bacterium | reverse complement strand
ATTTATTGACATAAAAAGTATGTAATTGAAAATTCATAAAATCTCCCTGTTTAATAAACATTGTCGTTAGTGAAAGACAACAGGAGACTGAAAGCAGAACCTCGTTAATTTTCAAGGATAAAAAATCCAAAAAAATCAAATTTATTGAATGCTATTTGATAGGCGTATTATTTTTTACGCGTTACCTTACCGATGACAATCCTGTCTTTCAGTCATAAAATTTAAGATTTTAGGCAACAATCGGCGGGCGGATTTTAGGGGGGATAATTCTGAAATGCCAAAAGGCACTATAGTGTGAAAAAATAATAGATTGAGTAGAGGCGAAACTGGGTGTTTTTACGATTGCAGGTAAAGTTTGCCCCATATGTCCGCCATGATCGTAGCTACAACCGCTACGGCAATGTGGAACAGATTGATGATCATCAGTTGCATCACTTTCTGAAGTAATCGTTTGATGCGCTGTGTGTTCTGTGAAAAAAATGGGATGTGGCTGTTCAAGCGTAGACCAGTTATGAATATCTGTGACCATCCACGTTGATACCCATAAAATAGCAAAGGCTAAACAATAAATTCCCAGTGATTTCATAAAGAGTGTGGTTAAATTGAAATAATTGTACAAATATTTATGATTAATTCAGTCTACCTCATATTAAATTTTTTTTCTATTATTCTTCAAAAATAAACAATAGCTATTGCTATAAAGTTCTATTTATGAAACCATAAAGCTTCATTCTGTTCTTCTATTCGCTAATTTTTCAGTAATTTTATTTAATGTTTAAATTTTACAGTTGTTTTTTTCTCATTTTAACGATGGTAACGATGCCTGTCATGGCGGCGTTCAACCATTGTCGTGGTGAAAATTTACACACTGAAGAACAAATAATGACAATAAGTACTGCTTTTCAATCGAATCAGAAGGCGATCAGCACACCATTACAAAAACAGTTAAATCACAAAATGCAACACTGTCATGCATCCGCACAGTGTAGTTTTCATCTTTGCTATGCCAAATATTTTTCTGGTATAGACAAGTTTCATTTTATTTCCTCAACGCCGCTTTATTCTTATTCTCAGAATAGTTTACTAAGTTCTTTTTCTCACTCTCCTGAGCTTAGACCCCCCATTAGCTAACATTATTGTTTAAACTGGCTTAATCAGTCAGTTCATGGACGCACGTTCAAAACATTTTAAAATGGCTGTGAGTGATCTCATGCCGAGTCTAAACGTGCCTGCTGTTCATTTTAAACTGCTAGAAATTATCTAATTTCTAGCAACTATGTGAAACATTATGTTAGTTCTTTATAAACGCTATCTATGGATAGTCTGTTTCTGTTTTATCACGCCACTTAAAGCAGAAAGCTTGCTGATGTTAAAATCAGCAACAACCATCGCTTTAAGTGATAATCCCAGTCTGGCTCAAATCAACGCCCGTTTACAGGCAATGGAAGCCATTATTCCTCAACGCGGCGCATTACCTGATCCAGAAGTTAGTTTTAATGCCTTAAATCTACCTGTGAATGGTTTTGATATAGGGCAGGAAAACATGACGCAAATGCAATTCGGCATCACTCAAAAAATCCCTTTTCTCACCAAATTAGCTCTACGCGAGAAAGTCGCAACCGATGAAAGAAAAGTGGTTGTGGAAAATCTAAGAGAAGCGCGTTTACAATTAGTAAGCGATGTCAAACAACAATGGTGGTTCATCTTTTATATTGACCGTGTGTTAAACATTATTGATAGTACGCAAACATTGCTAAACCAATTTGTCAAAATCGCCCAAGTTAAATATGAAGTTGGGCAAGGCTTACAGCAGGATGTGTTGTTAGCCCAACTCGAACTTTCTAAGCTATTAGATGAAAAACTTAAATGGCAAAGTCAAAAAGAAAAAACCATTGCCGCGTTAAATGCCTTGTTAGATCAAGCGGCTAATCACAAAACTATTTTGCCTGAAACGGTTGCCGCTGACTTTAGACAACTGCTACCTGAAGACAGGCTTTATCAACAAGCGCAACAATTTAGGGCGGCATTAGCGGCGGGACAACAACAAATTCAGGTGGCAAAATCGCGTTTAGAATTGGCAGAAGAAGATATTTACCCTGATTTTAAAGTCGGTGCGTTTTATGGGGGGCGTGATGATACCTTGGCAGGAGCGAGACGTGATGATTTTTTTAGTATGAAACTCAGTGTTAGCGTGCCGATTTTTGCCGAGCGCAAACAAAATAAAGCCGTACAACAACGTAAGGCTGAAGTCAGATTGGCGAATTATGCGTTACAGGATTTATGGAATCAAATACGCAAGCAGATTTCAACGGCCTATAGCGATTATCAGCGTGCGACGCAACAAGTCGTTTTATTTGAAACAGGCATTATTCCACAGGCACGGCAAACAGTGGCCTCCATGCTTTCAGGTTATCAAGTCAATAAAGTCGATTTTTTAAACCTGGTTCGCAGTGAAATCACTTTATTTAATTATGAAATGCAATATTGGCATAGTTTTGTCGAAGCACATCAGTCCTTAGCGCGCTTAAATGCGGTGGTTGGACAGGAGAATCTTTATGAATAAATTAATTCTAGTGAGTATGACCACGCTATTAATTGGCTTAGGCGCAGGATTTAGCATCACTTTTTTTGGGTCACCTGAAATGTTTTCTGAGAAAAAAACGCCTGAAGACCCTAAAAAACCTTTATATTATCGCAATCCCATGAACCCTGAAATTACCTCACCAACCCCCACTAAAGATTCAATGGGGATGGATTATGTGCCTGTTTATGCCGAAGAAAAAAAACCTAAAACGCGTGAAATATTATTTTATCGCAGTCCAATGAATCCGTCAGTAACCTCCCCCGTACCCGCTAAAGATGGGATGGGTATGGATTATGTTCCTGTTTATGCTGAGGATGGGAATGATGAAGAATCTGTTGCAGGGAGTGTCAAGATTGATGGGGTAACTGTACAAAATATGAGTGTGCGTACGACTATAGCAAAACAAACCATTCTCTCACATACAGTGCGTGCGGTTGGACGTGTGAGTTACGATGAAGAGCGTATGGTTCATTTACACCCTAAAACTGAAGGCTGGGTTGAAAAACTATATATTGATAAAACAGGACAAGCCGTTAAAAAGAATAGCGTTTTATTAAGTATTTATTCCCCTCAATTGGTGACAAGTCAGCAAGAATATATTTTGGCATTAAGTAATCTTCAGACCTTAGAAAATAGCCCTATTGAAGAGATTAGACAAGGTGCAGAACAATTGGTTGAAAGCTCTCGTGAACGCTTAAAACTTTTAGATGTTCCGCTTCATCAATTACGTGCTTTGGAACGTACTCGTAAAATTAAAAAAAGTTTGCATATTCACGCACCTGCAAGTGGTATTGTGATGAAAATAGGTGCGCGTGAAGGGCAGTATGTCACCCCTGCGACTGAAATTTATATGATTGCTGATTTACGTAAAATTTGGGTGTATGCCGAAATTTACGAATATGAATTACCTTGGGTTAAAGAAGGCGATTCGGTTGATATGCAATTAGCGGGGATTCCAGGAAAAACTTTTAAAGGTCATCTAGCCTATATTTATCCCTATGCAGAAGCGAAAACACGAACAATTCGCGTTAGATTGGTTTTTGATAATGCAGATTTATTATTAAAACCTGAAATGTTTGCAGAGGTAACTATTTATGCCGCTAAACAAACCAGTGCCGTGGTTATTCCTTCGGAGGCGATTATTCGTTCAGGGGCGCGTAACCAAGTATTTGTAGTCAGAGGTAAAGGTAAGTTTGAACCCCGTTTAGTTAAATTAGGTTTAACCTCAGGGGGGAAAGTCGCTATTTTAGATGGTGTGGAAGAAGGTGAAGAGGTGGTTACCTCAGCACAATTTTTAATTGATTCTGAATCTAAATTACGCGAAGCCACAGCAAAAATGCTCAAAGCAATTGATAAGGACGCATCGCAAAATAATAAGATGTCATCAATGAACCATGAAGAAATGAAGGGTGAATTAAAATGATTGGTTCTATTATTGCAAGCTCAATTAAAAATCGGATGATTGTTTTAATTATGGCAATATTATTAGGCGTTGGCGGCTATTGGTCTTATAAAAATATGCCTTTAGATGCGATTCCTGATTTATCCGATGTACAAGTTATTGTTTTTACCGAATATCCAGGGCAATCCCCTCAAGTCGTTGAAGATCAAGTGACTTACCCCTTAACGACTGCTATGTTAGCTGTTCCTTATTCCAAAGTCGTTCGTGGTTATTCTTTTTTTGGTTTGTCATTTGTTTATATTATTTTTGAGGACGGCACTGATCTTTATTGGGCGCGTTCGCGGGTTTTAGAATCATTAAACTATGTGAGCGGCGATTTACCTGAAGGCGTAACGCCGACATTAGGTCCTGATGCGACGGGTGTGGGCTGGGTCTATGAATATGCCCTAGTGGATAAAACAGGGCAACATGATTTAGCCCAATTACGCTCATTACAAGATTGGTATTTACGCTATCCACTGCAAACAGTTAAAGGGGTATCAGAAGT
>CAYROI010000098.1:0-6528 GCA_964425835.1 uncultured Methylococcaceae bacterium | reverse complement strand
TTGTGGGTAAATTTTCCAAAGTTGTTCAACACGCCAATCATCAAGAGGGACACCAAAACCTGGACGTAAACAAAAGCCAATTAAGCTTAACCAGACACGTTCGTGATTTTCTGAACGGCGGCGATATTTCCCGCCTTCTAACAAAGAATTAAAGAATGCTCTTAATAAGGGCGTATCCCATTGATTACGCGAAAGATTAAGTTGTTTTTCTAAATCAGCCCTTAAACTTTTAACTGCTTTGGGATTGATTTGCTTAGAGCGTGTACCAAAAATAGCTTGAATTTTTTCTTCGGCTTCAAAATAATAGCTGGGTAATTCAGTGCTGATTGAACTTTGATTTTTCTTACGAATTTGAAATTCAACATCCCAGCGTTGATGACTATTTTTTGTAGAAACACATTGAATTTTTAACGTGCCGACTTCCGTTTGTGTCGCTACCAATTCAATATTTATTTCCGTGTTAGAATGACCTTGTCCTTCAAAAGCGACTGCTAAAGGTGGCAAGGAATGAAATTGTTCCTCGTTAATTTCAACCACATCCCCTGCTTGATAGTTTTTATCTCCTGTGGTTGAGGCGAGATGAAATTGCACAGGTTGACCTAAACGCAATGCAAATTGTTTATTTTCTAAACGAATTTCATTCCCCTCTTCACTCCCTCGGGGCAAAATACAAACCCCTTGTTTTTTATCATTCGCATTCGTTTCAACTAAAAGAAAATAGCTGCGCGCAGAACCGCCACCAATTTTAATTTTTTTATCACGTCTTGCAAGGGCATAACTCACCGCACCGAACGCCACGGATAATTCAGGATATTTATTTTCTAAAAGCGTCGGCTTTTTATTGCCCCACGTGCTTAATAACGCAATAGTACGCTGAGTAATGGGTTGACTACGAAACACACCACCATTAAGCAACAGGGCATCTGGGACATAATCTTCAGTTTTTAATGCCTCACTTGCTGCTTGGCGATGAAGATTTAAAAAAGCGGCAATATGCTTACTAATGGCAGGTTCAGCGGCATAGGGAAGTCCAAACTCAACGACACCACTGCGTTTTTTATCAGGTAAATCGGTTAAGGTGGATAAAGGGAAAAAACCGTCTAAAGCAATAGCGATAACCTCTTCACGTTTTAATTTTGCCGAACGTGAGCCGCCAATTAAACGTGAGCCACCGCCTAACAAGGTAACATTAAAAAATTCGGGGGCATCATTGGCTAATAACTTTTCTTTAGCAATACGGCATTGTTCTATTAATTGTGATAAATCTGCGGCAGAAAGTTTTTTATTCCCTGAGGCTAAACGTGATTCTGCAAGATGCGCTAAGGCTAAATCAATATTATCCCCCCCTAGCATCAGATGATCGCCTACACCAATACGGGTCAGTTTAGGTTCATCATCGCTATGTTCGACTTTAATGAGGGTTAAATCTGTCGTTCCACCACCAACGTCACAAATTAATAATAAATGAACTTTATCTAATGCCTGTTTTATATTTGTTTGATGTCGTCTTAACCAATCGTAACAAACCGCTTGGGGTTCTTCCAATAACCGAATATTCTTTAAACCTGCAATATGAGCTGCTTCTAAAGTTAATGAACGCGCGGCTTCATCGAATGATGCGGGAACGGTAATGACAATCGCTTGTTCTTCTAAAGGTGCGTGAGGAAATTTATGTCGCCACACCGTTTTTATATGGGTTAAATAACTGGCACTGGCATTGAGAGGGGAAACCTTAGCTATTTCTTCATCACTTCCCCACGGTAAAATTTCTGCGGTGTGGTCTACAGAAGGATGTGACAACCAACTTTTTGCACTGGTGACAAAACGACCTTGTGTTTTTGCCCCTAATAAACGGGCAGCTTCTCCTATGATTGCTTCTTCTCCTGCAGGCGAAAAATCAATATCTGCTGCTGATAATTCACCTTTTGCGGGATGATAACGAACAGAAGGTAACAGTTTTTTAGCATCGACTTGTCCCAAATCCACCAATTGTTCGATTTCAAAAATATGAATCTTATTGGCTGATTGCGTTGCGGGCGTATAAGCGACGACGGTATGGGTTGTCCCAAGGTCTATTCCGACTAAATATTGCGTTGATTTATTTTGTGACACGATTTTAGTTTATTTGAACTGAATGTTTTAAGTTTTTTTAATCTTAGGATTATAAGCAAAATTAGCCTTGAAGTCGCCTAATTACTACGGTATTGATCGACTGTCGTTTATAATAACTTTGAAATTTAAAAATCAATTTATAAATTTAGGATTAAAAATGAGTGAATTACCCAATTGTATAAAATGTAACTCCGAATATACCTACGAAGATGGCATGATGTATGTTTGCCCAGAATGCGCTCATGAGTGGGATAAAGAAGCAGCGATTGACGTTCCAGATGTCGTTGTAATTAAAGATGCAAATGGTACTATTTTGAATGAGGGGGATACCGTGACAGTGATTAAAGACTTGAAAGTTAAAGGGTCTTCATTAGTCGTTAAAGTGGGAACGAAGGTTAAAAATATTCGCTTAGTTGAGGGAGATCATGATATTGATTGTAAAATTAATGGCATCGGGGCAATGAAGTTAAAATCACAATTTGTCAAAAAAGTATAAAAAATCGTTTTTATGACAGGCAAAAAAAATGCGGCTATAAAAGCCGCATAAAGAGAGTATTTTTAAGGAGATATATAAATAATAAAAACGTTGGCTTATCTTTTAGGAGGAAGAGCTTTTGTTTAAAGTTGCGACTATTCTAATGATTAAAAGGTACTTTGGGAATGTGGCAAATTGTCACGTGTGACAAACTGTCGCAGTTTATGGCGCGTTTTTATTAATAAAACAAGCTAGTTTTGCAAAATCGCTTAAACTAATTTCTTCTGCTCTTAGCTTAGGATTAATTTCTAAGTGATTGATTTGTTCTTCATTTAATAGTTTTTTAAGGGCGTTTCTAAGTGTTTTTCGTCGTTGTGAAAAAGCTTGTGTGACTATTTTATTTAATAATTCAACACTTGGAATATTGACAGGGGGTTGCGAATGTGGAACTAAACGCACGATAGCCGACATCACTTTAGGTATAGGATTAAAACTTTCGGGGGGAACGTCAAATAATAATTCGCCGTGACAATAATATTGCATCATGACACTGAGTCTGCCATATTTTTTACTACCAGGGCTGGCACAAATTCTATCAACGACTTCTTTCTGCAACATAAAGTGCATATCTTCTATGCTGTTGGTATTGTTAAGAAGATGAAACAAAAGAGGGGTTGAAATGTTGTAGGGAAGGTTGCCGATAATTCGTAATTTGCTATTAGGCTCTGCCAACGCTTGAAAATCAAACTTAAGCGCATCGCCACTGTGGATTGTTAGTTGAGGGTATTGGCTGAATTGATGGGTTAATAAAGCCACAAGATCTCGATCAAGTTCCACGATATCAAGTTTTACGCCTTCATCAAGTAAAGGCTTAGTTAATGCGCCTCGTCCTGGACCAATTTCAACCCAGTGTTGATTTTTTTCTACTTGAATAGTGCCAAGGATTTGATAAATAATAGTGGAATCTTGGAGAAAATTTTGTCCAAAACGTTTACGTGCTTGGTGTGCCATTTTTAAAATAATAAAGTATTACTATTGACAATATCTAAAGCAGTGGTTACAGCAAGTGCTAAGCTGCCATAATCTGCCTCCCCTGTTCCTGCAAGTTCTAGCGCTGTTCCATGATCGACTGAAGTACGGATTAAAGGCAATCCTAAGGTAATATTAACCGCTTTTCCAAAACCTAAATGTTTTAATACGGGTAAACCTTGATCGTGATACATGGCTAATACCGCATCTGCGTTCTCTAAATACTTAGGAGTGAACACCGTGTCAGCCGCTAATGCCCCTTGTATATTAAAACCTTGTTGACGGAATTTATCTAATACAGGATTAATAATGTCAATTTCTTCTGTCCCTAAATAGCCATCTTCACCCGCATGAGGATTAAGTCCACAAACTAAGATAGTGGGTTTGCTGATCCCAAAACGTTGTCGTAAATCGCGTTCTAATATTTGAATAACTTGGGTTAAACCTTTTTGCGTAATGGCTTTGGGTACTTTACTCAGGGGTAAATGTGTTGTTGCTAAGGCGACTCTTAAGCCTTTTGTTGCCAACATCATGACTGCTGTGCCACCTGCTATTTTTGCAATATACTCCGTATGACCTGAAAATTTTTTAAAACGTAATTGATTAATGACACCCTTATGAACAGGGGCTGTTACCATTGCGGCAAATAATCCATCTAAACAACCTTGTGTTGCCAGACGTATGGTTTCTAAAACATAAGGACTATTATTTTTATCTAATTGTTGACAGATGGCAGGGGTTTTTAATGTCGCAGGAAAAACAGTGATATTCCCTGCTTGTTGAACTCGCGCAGGTGCTAGGGGGTCAAAGTTTTTGATGACTAAAGGTAGGTTTAGCAATTTTGCACGTGATGCCAGCATCTTAGGGTCAGCGATAACGACTAACTCACAGTTTTGGGGGTGTTGTGCGAGTTGAATACACAAATCAGGTCCGATACCCGCAGGCTCGCCAGCTGTTAAAGCAATTCGTTGCACAGGCTTTGAGGTGGTCATTTAAGTTACCTTAAAAATAAATCATTCTACAATAGCTTAAGCTAGAGAGGGAAGAAATAAGAAGAATAAACAATGAATTGAATTAAGCTTTTAGTTTGACCTTATAGCTAATCCTTAAAAATTCAGGGATAATGCAACCTATTTAACCTCACTTAATGCTGTAAAATAATGAAACAAACGTTGAAAGAACTTATTCAGCAAGCTGTTGTAAGTCTTAAAGAAGAAGGTGTTTTAGATCAAGCTGTCACGGCTAATATTACTATTGAACACGCGCGTGATAGCGCACATGGTGATTTTGCCTCAAATTTAGCATTGACATTAGCAAAGTCGGCTAAAACTAATCCTCGAATATTGGCGCAGAAAATTATTGATGCACTCCCTGACAATCAGGTGCTTACTAAGGTAGAAATTGCAGGGCCTGGGTTTATTAATTTTTTCATTGATCCTAATACGTCTTATCAAGTTATCTCTCAAATTCATCAGCAAAATAGCCATTTTGGTTTAAGTAAAATTGGGGCAGGGAAAAAAATACAAGTTGAATTTGTATCAGCTAACCCGACAGGCCCTTTACACGTAGGTCATGGTCGAGGTGCCGCTTATGGTTCTGCGGTTGCTGATCTATTAGAAGCCATTGGTTTTGAGGTGCATCGAGAATATTATGTTAATGATGCAGGTCGGCAAATGGATATATTGGCAACCAGCATTTGGCTTCGTTATCTGGAAGAATGCGGTGAAGTCGTTGTTTTCCCAAATAATGGTTATCGGGGAGAATATGTCCGTGAAATTGCATGGGCATTACATGATAAAGTAAATAATGAATATCGCCATCCTGCTGAATTAGTATTAGAAGATATTCCTGCCGATGAAGCTCAGGGGGGCGATAAAGAAATACATATTGATGCTTTAATTGAACGAACTAAAATCTTATTGGGAACAACACAATATAAAGATATTTTTCAAGCAGGTTTAAATGCTATTTTAGCTGATATAAAAGTTGATTTGAATGAATTTGGCATTGATTATAATCAATGGTTCTCTGAACGACAGTTAATGGAAGAAGGCGCGATTGATGAAGCATTAAAGCGTTTACAGGAAGGGGGTTATCTTTATGAAAAAGAAGGAACGACTTGGTTCAAATCAATGCAACTGGGGGATGATAAAGACCGTGTTGTTGTGCGTGATAATGGACAAACCACTTATTTTGCCTCAGATATTGCCTATCACATGAATAAATTAGATCGTGGCTACGATCAAATTATTAACATCTGGGGGGCTGACCATCATGGCTATATTCCACGTATTAATGCCGCATTATTGGCTTTAGGCGCAGAGGCTGAAAGACTAAAAGTTCTATTGGTACAATTTGCGGTACTCTATCGGGGTGAGGATAAAGTTTCAATGTCTACGCGTTCGGGGGAATTTGTAACCTTAAGGCAATTACGAAGTGAAGTTGGTAAAGATGCGGCGCGATTTTTTTATTTAATGCGCCGTTCCGATCAACATATGGATTTTGATTTAAAATTAGCAACCGCTAAAACTAATGAAAACCCTGTGTTTTATGTTCAATATGCTCATGCGAGAATCTGTAGTGTTTTGCGGCAATTAGATGAAAAAAATTGGGAGCGTGATTTGAATTTAGGAATGAAGAACCTAACCTTATTAACAGAATCCTATGAAATAACGCTTTTAACGAGGTTGTCGCGTTATCCAGAAGTCTTAGAGAAAGCAGCGTTAAATTATGAACCCCATCAATTAATTCATTATTTGCGTACATTAGCTAATGAGTTTCATAGTTATTATAATGCCCAGCAATTTTTAGTCGATGATGCTAGTTTACGTAATGCGCGTTTAAATCTTATTACCGCAATTAAACAAGTCCTTAGCAATGGTCTAAACTTATTAGGTATTCATTCACCTGAG
>CAYROI010000097.1:0-6578 GCA_964425835.1 uncultured Methylococcaceae bacterium | reverse complement strand
AGGTAATTTTCCTAACCAATGTTTCATCTGATAAGCCGCTTTTTTTCCATTTAAAATCTCCCCTTTAATCTCAATAAGCCCCTTTGTTTCTGTTAAACGATAAAAAGGCTTATAAATCGAAAATACCACATCATTCTTTTTTGAAATAAGATCCAAATTTAACATTTGCCCAGCTCTTGCAGTGAAATAGTAGTAATGATTTTTTCCTTTAAGCAAAGTTTTCTTGTAGGTGGCAGAACTTGAACCCCGAACAAATCGAATAATTTCACTAACATCGTGTAACGATTCATCTGTTTTTGGGGTATTCACTGAGGTTACTGGTGTGCCTTTCCAATCTTTTGTTAAGGGTTCTTCACAATTTCCCCATCGTGCCTGCCAACGCGATGGAAAGTCCTTATCTATGAAATTAATATGAAAACGTCCCCAGTATTTGGTCGTTCTGCCATTAATTCCATCTCGCTCAGTTTCACAGATAACATCGCCTTGATCTTGCGCCCAATAACCTACGTAAGATCCCCTATCACTATAAACACCTGCTAAATTTTCAATATAAATAATACCGCCATATCGACCATCATCATTATATCGCCAAAGGGCAGTTGTCCCTAAATCTTCTGAATAAATAACTTTACCATGACTACTATTCCAAACCTCGTCAGCAAAACTATTAAAACTAATCACTAAAGCGAGGCTAAAAAATAGCGATGCGATTATTTTTTTCATAATATATCTCTATACATCAATTAAAATTATAAATGTAATTCCATTTTTATTATTTTTTTCAAGGTTTTTAATCGTTCAAATATTGTAAAAACATCATCACTTGATGAAGAGTAGTCTTGACTAATACAATATTTATTATTATCTAAAACAATAAAATTCCATACTAAACCGACAACAAATAAACCATAAATAGGATGCTCATTTTGATTTAATTCTCTGGCAACTAACATCGCTATCAAGACCTGTGCATCAGGTGATCCTTGGTTTTGAATGCTCCGTTTATATTCATGAATACAAAACAGGGGGACTTCAGGTTCACGAAAACCCGTAGCAATCATACCATCAACTGTTCCAGATAATTGATAATCCCCCATGACCACAGATAAATTACGCTCAAGAAAATAACTTATTTTTTCATCATCAATACCTGCTTGCATTATTAGCGGGCTAATAAATTTATTTTCTAATTCCGTTTCATTCCAAGCGCGTCCCCCCCTGATTAGGGATTTTTGTAAATTATAAATGACTTGGCGATCAAATTTAGTAATCTCAGTATTCATTTGTTGCCAATTATCTAGGCGTTCAGATTGCCAGACTTCTTGTAAACCAAAAGTTTTTTCTAGGGTCGTTAATGTCCAGTCCTTAAAAGAAACTTGTTTCATATGGCTCTTTATTCCCATTCAATCGTTGCGGGGGGTTTACCTGAAATATCATAAGTAACCCGCGAAATTCCAGTTACCTCATTAATAATACGTCTGGAAATTATATCTAAGAACTCATAAGGTAAATGCGCCCAACGTGCGGTCATAAAATCTATGGTTTCAACGGCACGAATTACAATAACATAATCATAACGGCGACCGTCTCCCATTACCCCAACGGATTTTATCGGTAAAAAAACCGCAAAAGCTTGGCTAACTTTATCATACAACTGATGTTTATAAAGTTCTTCAATAAAAATAGCATCAGCTTGGCGTAATAAATCAGCATACTCTTTTTTAACTTCGCCTAAAATTCGGACACCAAGACCCGGTCCTGGGAAAGGATGCCGAAAAACCATTTCCGCAGGTAAACCTAATTCTAATCCCAATTTCCGCACTTCGTCTTTAAATAATTCACGTAAAGGCTCAACCAGTTTTAAGGTCATATTTTCAGGTAAACCACCCACATTATGATGTGATTTTATTAGATGTGCTTTCCCTGTTTTTGCACCTGCTGATTCAATGACATCAGGATAAATTGTTCCTTGTGCCAGCCATTTCGCCGAGGTTAATTTGTTCGCTTCCTCATCAAAAATGTCAATGAATAAGTTACCAATAATTTTACGTTTTTTCTCAGGATCATTAACCCCCTCTAAAGCTGTTAAATAACGTTGCTCTGCATTAACACGAATCACTTTAACGCCCATATGTTGAGCGAAAGTTGTCATCACTTGATCGCCTTCATGTAAACGTAATAAGCCTGTATCTACAAATACACAAATTAATTGTTCACCAATGGCTTTATGTAAAAGAGCGGCAACAACGGAAGAGTCCACCCCCCCTGATAAACCTAAAATAACTTGTTCATGACCTACTTTTTTACGGACTGTCGTAATACTCTCTTTAATGATGTTATCAGCTGTCCAGAGTGAATCACAACCACAAATATCATTAGCAAAACGTGATAGAATCCGCAACCCCTGTTTCGTATGCGTCACTTCGGGATGAAACTGAACCCCATAAAATTGTTTTTCTTCATTTGCAATTCCTGCAATAGGCGCGCCTTCAGAGCTTGAAATTAAATTAAAACCTTCGGGTAACTCAACCACTCGGTCACCATGACTCATCCAAACATCTAAAAGACCATAACCTTCGGGGGTTATTGTATCTTCAATATCTTTTAATAACTGAGAATGCCCTCTTGCGCGAATCTGTGCAAAACCAAATTCTCGATGATCTGACGTTTCAACTTTTCCCCCAAGTTGCTCAGTCATGGTTTGCATGCCATAGCAAATGCCTAAAACAGGAATGCCCATTTCAAAAACAACTTGATTTGCTCTTGGGGTATCATTGCTCGTTACAGTCTCAGGCCCTCCTGATAAAATAATACCTTTAGGTGAAAACTGTTTAATTTCATCTGCCGAGACATCACAAGCATAAATTTCACAATAAACCCCACATTCACGGATTCTACGCGCAATTAATTGTGTGTATTGAGAGCCAAAATCAAGAATAAGGATTTTATGGGAATGAATATTAGTGTTTGAATTCACAATGATATTTTTATAAAAGGAAGAAAGGTTATATTAAAAATTGAATTAAACCAACAGACAATACTTTAAATATTGGCTATTATAAGTAAAAAAGGTGCTTTTGTAATCTTTAGTCTTTACAAACTGTTACAATGCCAATTTTTTAAGTATTTTACCATGTAACATGGATATTACCTCACGCTTATCTCAAGCATTAAACGTTACACAATCACAAGTCAAAGCGACCGTTATCTTACTTGACGGGGGGGCAACCGTGCCTTTTATTGCCCGTTATCGCAAAGAAATGACAGGCAGTCTTGATGATACCCAACTTAGAAACCTCGAGACCCGTTTAAACTATTTACGTGAATTAGAGACACGCCGTAAAACCATTCTCGATAGCATTGAGGCACAAAAAAAATTAACGCCCAAACTAGAACAAGCGATCAAGCAGGTAGAAACCAAAACCCTACTCGAAGATTTATATTTACCCTATAAACCTAAACGCCGTACCAAAGCACAAATAGCAAAGGAAGCCGATCTTGAGTCACTCCTAAATGCCCTATTAGCCGATAGAAATTTAATGCCTGAAATAGTTGCAAAAAAGTATCTAAATACTGCGCATAATATCAATGATCCCGTGATTGCACTTGAAGGTGCTAAACAGATTTTAATGGAACGTATAAGTGAAGATGCGCCGCTGTTAAATCAATTACGAGAACAGGTCTGGGAACAAGGAATTTTACAAGCCAAGGTCGTTAAAGATAAAGAAAACGAGGCGACTAAATTTAAAGATTATTTTGATTATCAGGAAGCAATCAATAAAATTCCTTCCCATCGCGCTTTAGCTTTATTCCGAGGACGCGATGAAAAGGTATTAACTTTAAATTTAAACCCAGGCGTAGATGAAAAGTTATCTCACAATTATTATATTCAACGCATTATTTTAAAGCTTGAAGCCAACAACGATAGCTCAGTCAATCAATGGTTACAAACGGTGGCACGTTTTGCATGGAAAGTAAAATTATTTACGCGAATTGATTTAGATTTAAAACTACGGTTGCGTGAATTAGCAGAAGTTGAAGCGATTCGTGTTTTTGCTAATAATCTGAGCGATTTATTACTCAGTCCTCCCGCAGGTGCAAAAGTCACTTTAGGTTTAGACCCAGGTATTCGTACAGGCGTTAAAATTGCCGTCGTTGATACTACGGGAAAATTGATAGATACCGACATAATTTATCCTCACCCACCTAAACGACAATGGGATGAATCTATAGAAACACTCGCAAAACTCATTGAAAAAAACACTATTGAATTAATTAGTATTGGCAATGGCACGGGATCACGAGAAACCGATCAATTAGTGATTGATTTAGCCAAACGTTATCCTAAACTCATTTTTAACAAAATCATGGTTTCAGAAGCAGGCGCATCGGTTTATTCAGCCTCTGAATTAGCGGCTAAAGAATTTCCCGATTTAGATGTTTCAATCCGTGGAGCAGTTTCAATCGCCAGACGCTTGCAAGACCCCTTAGCTGAATTAGTTAAAATTGAAGCTAAAGCAATTGGTGTTGGACAATATCAACATGATGTTAATCAAGTTCAACTCGCACGAATGCTTGATACTGTGGTTGAAGATTGTGTGAATGCTGTGGGTGTTGATGTCAATACGGCATCTGCCCCCTTATTGAAACAAGTTTCAGGACTCTCTGCCAGCATTAGTCAAAATATTGTTAATTACCGTGATGAACATGGCGCGTTTACCCATCGAAAACAACTTAAAAAAGTAGCGCGTTTAGGTGATAAAGCCTATCAACAAGCAGCGGGGTTTTTAAGAATCATTGGCGGGGATAATCCACTTGATGCTTCCTCTGTTCACCCCGAAGCCTATCCTATTGTTAATGCCATTTTAGAAAAAAATGCTAAACCCATTCAGGAAATTATTGGTCAAAGCCAATTTTTACAACAATTAAATCCTCGTGACTACATCACCGAAAAATTTGGTCTACCTACCATTAATGATATTTTATTGGAATTAGATAAGCCTGGCCGCGATCCTAGACCTGAATTTAAAAGTGCAAAATTTAAAGAAGGGGTTGAAAAAATTACGGATTTGAAAGAAGGAATGTTACTTGAGGGGGTCATCACTAACGTGGCTAATTTTGGTGCATTTGTTGATATAGGGGTGCATCAAGATGGCTTAATTCATATTTCTCAATTAGCTAATAAATTTGTTAAAGATCCACGTGATATTGTGAAAACAGGTGAAACAGTTAAAGTTAAAGTGATAACAGTCGATATGGTACGTAAACGTATTGCTTTATCTATGAAAAATTTTTAAAAATAAACAATCTTGAATAAATATGGAGTAATTATTGCTTGCGTTTTTTCCTATGCGTCACCCATTATTTTACGCCTAAATTTTTACAGTTAATTTAAAAACAAGTTATGAAAAAACAGCTTCCCTTAGAACGCCCTTTACCAAAAACAGGCATAGAAGGCTTAAAAGAAAATTGGCGCAGTGATTTAATCGCAGGTTTTGCAGTCTTTTTAACCGCCCTACCCTTATGTTTAGCCATTGCTTTGGCATCAGGTTTTCCACCAGGTTCAGGTATTATTACTGCGATTATTGGCGGGTTATTAATCTCTCGTATTAACGGTTCTTTTATCACCATTAATGGCCCTGCCGCTGGATTAATTGTCGTCATTTTTGCAGCCATCCAAAACTTAGGCGAAGGGGATGTAATTGCAGGTTATCGTTATACGTTGGCAGCGATCGTCATTGCCAGTGGATTACAAATGTTAATGGGCTTGTATAAGGTGGGGCGTTTAAGTGCATTTTTTCCCGTCTCAGTTGTACATGGCATGTTAGCGGCTATTGGTATTATTATCATCGCCAAGCAAACTCATGTCATGCTAGGGGTTATCCCAGAGCCTGGGCATTTATTTTCAATCATTGCTCAGATTCCTGAAAGTTTATTCAATCTAAATCTGAAAATAGCGGTGATTGGGTTAAGTGGTCTGATGATTGTTATTTTTTGGCCATTATTTAGACCTCAAAAACTAAAACGTCTTCCTGTCCCTATTATCGTTTTATTTGTTGGAATGCTACTGGCACAAATATTTGGGCTTCAACATGAACATTTACATCTAAATTTATCAACCATTGCAGAACACCAGCATTTAGTTGAACCCCAGTTTTTAGTAAAGCTCCCTGATTATTTTCTTAGCAGTTTTTATTATCCTGACTTTTCCAAAGTTTTTACCCTAGAATTTTTAGTCGCAGTCATCAGTATTTGTTTAATTGGTAGCTTAGAAACTTTATTGAGTACAACCGCAATAGATAAGTTAGATCCCTATAAACGTAAATCTAACGTAAACCGTGATTTAACGGCGATAGGTTTTGGAAATATGATTGCAGGATTTATTGGTGGATTGCCGATGGTTGCAGAAATAATCCGCAGTACCACAAATGTGAATAATGGTGCAAAAACGGGGTGGGCTAATTTTTTTCACGCCTTAATTTTACTTATTTTTGTGGTTTTATTTCCTCATTTTATTCACAATATCCCGTTAGCCTCATTAGCGGTTCTATTAATTTATACAGGTTATCGTTTAGCAT
>CAYROI010000096.1:0-6614 GCA_964425835.1 uncultured Methylococcaceae bacterium | reverse complement strand
ATGATGCCTTTATTATTCCGCAAAATGTTGCTATTAATCTTGATGTATTAACAAATGATCGTTTTATGGGAGATGGTGCAGGAACAACAGGGGTTATTTTACCTAGCAACGGTAATAGTTTAACTCGCCCTCAAAATGGCTCAATTATTATTAATAATGGCGGTGATAATGATCCAAGTAATGACCGTATTACCTATATTCCTAATCAAGGTTTTGTGGGGGTAGATAGTTTTCAATATACGATTACTGATCGTAATGGTGATACCAGCACGGCAACAGTGAGTATCAATACATTACCGAATCCAGAAATTACAGATACTTTATCTAAATTAGACATCACACGCATTCCAGAGTTAATCTTACCTGAAGATATTGTGTTTCTATTACAAAATACGACTACCTTAGGGGAGATTAATACGCCTTATACTGGGTTTATTGGTTATGTTCCCGAAGAAATTAATCGTCCATCTTTAGAGGTAACCCCTTATCGTTATGAGCTATCCCCGCTTTATAAAATTACCTATCGGGTGTTTAATTTACCCGAAGAAAATCCTGTTGGATTAGGTGGACAACTAAGAGATCAATTTATAACGGATGGCACTAAAACTTATGGTGCAGGTGAGAAATTCACTCATACAGATAATGAAAAATTATCTTATGAAGCTGCGCAGTCTGATGGAAAACCACTCCCTAACTTTGTGAAGTTTGATACGGATTCAGGACAATTTTTATTTGATGCCGAAGAAGCAAAAGCTGAAGGTGTTCTTAGTCTATTAATACGTGTGGTGGCAACGGATCAGCAAGATAATCATGCTTCAAGCACTTTTCAAGTTCGATTTGATGTTGAAAATTCAGAAGAGGAAGAAGCATTAGAAAAAGTAAAATTTGAAGCTGAAGATATTATTGAAGCTGACACGCAAACATCCGAAGAATCACCTGAACCGCAGCCTGATATAAAAGAGGTTGGTGAACAAGGAGAACCTAAGGAAGTAGAAGAAAAAAATAATGACGATAATATTACCTCAATTGAAAGTGAGTTATCTGAATTGGCATCTCTTTTAACAGGTTCATTTGAAGTCAATGCGGAACCTATAGCTGAACTTCCTGACAATAGCGTAAGACATAGTTTAAATGAGCAGGTTAAACAAGCGGGATTTTTTGGCTATCAACAAGCAAAAGGGCAATTATTAGCTGATCTGGAATCAGTTTTTAACAATGCGAACACCTAAAATATCTTAAATATAGATTTAGCCCGTATTTCCCTAGGCTGTATATGGGCTATAAACTATTGAATTATCAAGATTAAATCACAGTTTTCTAATTCTTTCAAAATAGAAATCAGCTAATAACTATAGTTACGCTTGAGATATAAAAATCATTTGTAAGTAATAAAATCAAAATAAAAAACACGAGGTTATTCATGAAGTTTTCAAGGACAGTTACGCTGCCTTTTGTAGTAATGGTTTTATTAACAGGCTGTATTAACCCTAAATCATTATCCGTTGATGAGATAGCAGAATCTGCATTGACGGATGTTAAAAAAATTTATGCACAGCAAGAACCGATCACTGAAACCTTAACCCTTTCTGAAGCGATGGCGCGTTCTTTAAAATATAACCTTGATAATCGGGTTAAATTGATGGAGCAAGCCGTTGCCCGTCAAAGTGTGGAAATGGCAAAATTAGATATGCTGCCTCAACTTGGGGTCTCTGCAGGCTATCTTAATCGTAATAACGTTGATGCTGCTGAGAGCGTTTCTATTTTTACAGGTCGTCAATCACTCGAACCTTCAACTTCGCAAGATAGAGAGCGTTATATGGGCGATATTCGTTTTACTTGGAATCTTCTTGATTTTGGAGTCAGTTATTTTCAAGCCAAACAGAATGCGGACCGTTTTTTGATTTCACAAAAAGCCCGTGAAAAAGTCATGCTAAAATTATTGCAGCAAGTACGATCAGCTTATTGGCGGGCTGTGATTATGCAGCGAATGGAAAAAGAGGTTAAAACTATTTTAGAAAATGTGAAAACAACCCTAGCTGATTTAAAAGCGGTACGAGAACAACAACTATATACGCCTTTATTTGCTTTGAATGACATAAGACTCTTAGTTGAAATGCAAAACCAACTAGAAGAACTCAAAGAATCCATTAGTATTGCTAATATCGAATTAACCTCATTGATTAATGTTCCCTCTAATACAAAATTAAAATTAGCAGCCCCTGAAAAATTTGAGAATGCCCCGATTATTCCCAATCAAATCGAGAAAATGGAATTAACCGCATTAATCAATTCTTCAGATTATGTTACCGAAATGTACAATGTTCGTATTGACCAATTAGAAACACGCAAAGCATTAACTCGGTTATTACCTGGGATTGAATTTTCTTATGCAGGAAATTTTACCTCGAATTCATTTTTATGGAATAGCTTATGGGGAGAATTAGGTTTAAGACTTGCTGGTGATTTATTAAAATTAACCACCATTCCTAATATTTTAGCCTATGCCGATGTAAGTGAACATTTGGCAAACTCACGTCGTTTAGCCGTTAATACAGCGGTTGTTGCAGGGATTCATCTAGCTTGGCAAGATTATATGAATCGGATTGAACGGTTAAAACAAAGTGCTTTTTTAAATGATGTTGATAAAGAAATTGCGGAATTAACTCGCAATGCGGAGAAAAATCGTTCGGGAAGTGAAGTTGAAGCGATTCAAAGTGAGTTTAAAGCCTTTAATTCCGAATTAAGTCACTTATTAAGTTATGCACAAGTGCAAGAATCTTTCGGGGCATTTCTAGTTAGCTTAGGCTCAAATCCTGTGCCTGATAACTATCAAACTTTATCAATCAAAGAATTATCAAGCTTTTTAGATGATAAATATAAACTTTGGGAGCAAGGAAAATTAGAAATTTTAACGCCTGAAGATATGAAAAAACGTCTCAGCTTGAAAAAGAAAAAAGAAGTGCAGCGTTCTTGGTGGGATAAATTATTAGATGAACCTGTTGCTATGCCTGCTTTAAAATATTCGACCTTAAAGCATCCTAGGGCTGAAAAAGTTTCTGTGAAAAAAGTTCCCGTAAAAGAAGAAAAGAAAGTTACCCCTAAAGCTATTGATATAAAATCATCTTATCAGGATGGTTATTTTGTGGTCGAATAAGCGATTAAAATTTTAGTTAGTTTGAGCCGCCTTTCAAGACGGCTCTCTCATTTATAATCTTGATTTAATTCGTTGATAAGTTTCTTTCAATTCTTCACCAATTATTTTTACTTTATCAATAAATTCTTCAGACGTTTCTTTAGAATCATCAGCAATGTCACTCGCCTTTTGAGAAACGTCATCCCATTTTTTCTCAAGCTCTTCAAACTCATCTTTAACGTCCATTGATGCTAAATGGAGTTTTAATTTAATTTCATCACGTTCTGTTTTTAAATTGCCAACTAGTGATTCAAAATCTTTTTGTAAGTTCATTATAAACCTCGTTGTTAGTGATTATCATTATTTAAATAGCCCTTGTAGTTTAGACTTTAACCCTCTAAAAAGTCTATCGTTTTCCATAAACTTGATAACGTTTAATAATCCGACTTGCCCAAATGCTATGGGTTGCCACTTCACACATCGAATCATTCATTTTAAAAACAGCCGCAGCACGATCATCTAAAATAGCTTGAGCTGCCATTAAGTCTTCTTCTTTGACTTGATAATGCTGTTCTATTTCGATAATTTGCTGTGGATGAATGGCAGTTTTTCCAATTAAACCACAGCTTATATCATGTAAAATTTCTTGTTGTAATAAACTAGGATTATTTAAGTGTTCAAAGACGGGGGCTGTCAATTCAAACCCATAAGGTTTAAACGTATTAATTAATTGATAAATTACCTGCCCTAAAGGGGTTTCATACACCGTTTTATCTTTTGTTTGCCGTAAACCTAAATGCTGCAATAAATCATTACCGCCAATCCGTAAAGCTAATATTTCATGTTGATAATTTTTAGCCATTAAATAATCACGCAAAGAAGACATTTTTGCTTGTTCAAAAACCGCTTTAGTCTCCAATGTTGGCATATTTTTAAAACCTTTACCCGCCACCAAAGAAAAATAATCATCCACATTGCTTAGATCTAATTTAGGAAAAACAAATCCTGTCATTCGTTCAATACCTGGGAGTTTCAGTAATTTTTCTAAAATATCAGGATTGCGTACCCGAATAAAATGTAATTTATGATTTTGTTCTAATTGGGGTAATAATTGCGTAATATTAATAAGTGCTTGCTCTATATCCTTAGCATGTATTGAATCTTCCGTGCAAAATATCATTGAGCGACATTGGGGATATTTATAACCATTTGCAATTTTAGCCAAATTATTTTTGATCGCAGGAATATAGAGTGTTGCACCTAATTCAATGGCTTTAACCATGATTTATTTCCTTAATAATTGCCACTGCTTGATAAGGCATTGTTGAATCTTCAACGGTTTTTATTTCTTTTTCTTTTGCTAAAAACACAAGATGCTGGGTCTGATTTGCTGTTATATCTTTTAAAATAAGTAACTCAGGCACACGGCGTAATAATACGCGCGTTGCTTCTCCAATCCCAGGCTTAATAAGATTAACGTTATTAATATTATAATTGAACATTATTTTTTTAATAAAATGAATAGATTGCTGTTGTATTTTTTGCTTGCTATAATAATTATTCTGGGAATTAAATTGTTTTTTAGTGACAGCCATTATTTCATCCACAGCAAGCATTGTTTCATCAACAAACCACCGACTTAAATCAGCCTCTAAAAATGCTTGATAATAAATACAACCATGAAAGTCATCTTTTTTGAGATAATTTTTATTTAAAATTGAACGGCTAATTAATCCTGAAATCGTTGCGTTTAATAAACTTGAAGGCACTAAATAATCATCAAAACTCGCTGTAATCGTAGCAACGCCTGCAATATCATTCAATACATAAAGATCTGAACTAATGTCAGTTTGGTTTCTATGATTAAATTTAAGAATACTTTTACTTAGCTCCTCAGCGATAACGCCCTTTCCCGTCCAGCCATCAATAAACGTAAAACCACCTAAATTAGAATGTTGCTGAATAATATACTGTAACGCATTAGTATCAAGACCTCGATCACGAATAATTGAAATCGAATAATGATGGCAAACACGGTTGAATCGCTGCTGTAAGATTCGTTTTAACAATACACCAATAGGTGTTCCTGCGCGTGCCAATGAAATTAAAGTAATTTCACCTTGTTTATATTGATTAATTTTTAAGGCAAGGGTAATTAAATCAGTGCCGAGGCGTAAGCGGTTTTGTGAAAATATTTGTTGGAATAGCTTTAAATAAGCATCAGACGGCAAAGATTCATAGGTAATCATTTCACTATAATGATAGCGACCCCCCTGAATCAATCGTTCTTTTTCTACGATGGGGGTGTTTTTAATTTCAATAGGTTTTAATAAAATATGAACATCACCTATCGCATAGCTCCCTGAAAAAATGGGCATAAACATCTCCTTTATTTATTTTATACAATTGCCAATTTATATTTAAAAAATTATTCCAATAAATCAAGCATATAATTATAAAATAAAAGTCCCAGTGCAATGCTGTATATAATAACGGCAACGCCTGTAATGCTTTTTAAAATAATATATGGCTCAAATCGAAGTCGATTAATAGCCGAAATCAATCCCAAAGTCCCTGCAAGCCAAACAAATATAGGCGGAGAATCTATTTTAATGGTAAAAAGAGATAAGGGGGCAATAATGATAAAAAACCAATACACGCTTTTTTGTAGCTTCGTAAATTTGTCTTTCATTTTCTTATCCCTAAAAGACCTTTTATTTTATTAAGATTTAATATTCTAAAACTTAATAAAATAAAAATAAACATCACATAAATAAAAGGCGCAGTTCGATCTGCTTTAACTAGCCATAAAAAATGCACTACGGCGAAAACAATCACTAAATAAACCAGCCGATGAAGTTGTTTCCATTGTCGCCCTAGTCGTTTTTGCATCGCTTTAGTCGATGTCAATGCCAATGGGATTAATAAACTATACGCTAACAATCCGACAATAATATAAGGACTTTTAGAGACCTCATCAATAAACGCTTCAATTGAAAATTGTAAATCCAAACAAATATAAACTAAAAAGTGCAAACTGGCATAAAAAAAAGCATATAAACCGAACATGCGTTTAAAATGCACCAATTCTTTAAACTTTGTTATTTGTTTAATTGGACTAATAGCAAGCCCTAAACATAAAAAACGTAAAGCCCAATCGCCTAGTTTAAAATGAAGCATTTCGATAGGATTTGCCCCCAATTGGTCGTTAATAGTTTCATAAAATAAAACTAAAAAGGGCAGTAAACTCACCATAAAAACAATGATTTTTATCCCCTGCCAAAACAACGGATGTTTCATTAAAAAAACTTTTTTAAATCCATTGTGCTGTAAAGTGATGCGACCTGTTCACCATAGCCATTAAAAAGTTCTGTTGTTCGTTTTGGCATAAAAATATTTGCACCTAACACACGCTCACGCTTTTGACTCCAACGAGGATGAGAAACATTTGGGTTTACATTCGCGTAAAAACCATATTCAT
>CAYROI010000095.1:0-6735 GCA_964425835.1 uncultured Methylococcaceae bacterium | reverse complement strand
CCAAAAAGTAGACCCTTTATCAACCACCGTATCAACCCCAATACGACCCTCCATTAATGCAAGCAGCTTTTCACAAAAACTAAGCCCAATGCCATTTCCTGGAATTTTAGTATTTTTAGCCGATAAACGCTCAAAAGGTTGGAATAATTTTTTTAGATCAACGTCACTGATTCCATAGCCTGTATCGGTGACAGAAATTTTAATCTGATCTGCGGTGATATTCGCTTTTATCGTCACTGTGCCATCAGGGCGATTATATTTAATGGCATTGGATAATAAATTTAATAAAACTTGGTAAATTAAACGTTCATCTGCCGCAACAATAATCGGGTCTTTAGGCAATTGGTTAATCAGCGTGACTTGCGTGTCTTTAAATGCCGCTTGAATCGTTTTAAGACAGCGTTCAGTGATAAGGTTTAAATTCACCGCTTCAATATGGGCTTCTATTTCCCCCGCTTCCATTTTTGAAAATTCTAAAATACTCGAAATTAACGCTGATAAATGTTCGCCCGCGTTATAAATATGGTGGACATAATCTAATTCTTTAGTCGTTAAAGTCGTATGTGCATTATTTTCTAAGAGTTGTGAAAATCCCATAATTGCATTCAAAGGGGTGCGAAATTCATGGCTCATATTCGATAAAAATTCTGATTTTGAGCGACTAACCTCAATCAATTGCTGGCTACGCTGATTAAATAAATTAGCTAATTGCTGAAGTTCTTTTGCATTCGATTGACCCAAGAAAACCATTTTATTTTCGTTAGCGGTCGATATTTTTCTTAATGGGGCAATTAAAATACGGTATAAATAGCCTAAAATAAACAAGGTTAAAAATATAAAATAACCGATAATTACTATCCCTAATTCTGAATAAACCAACTGCCTTATTTGTGCAAGACTATTTAATGGGGTAACTAAAATAATTTTCCACGCGGTTTTAGGCATCGTCACCACGGAAATTAAAACCGATTGCTGAAGAAAAAAATCATTGTCTAAAATAAATTGAATAGGCGCTATATTGTATCTATTTTCTATTTTATGAATGTTGGCAGCAATGATATTTGCTTCGTCTAAATTAATTTGATAACTTTCTTGGGCAATTTTTTCTGCAAGGGCTTGTTCTGAATCGCTTAAAGGGGCAGATTTGAATGTTTCTAAGATTAGACTAAATTCAGGAATTGCTTGTTGTACTAAATCCTTAAAGTACAGTTCGCCTAAGGGCTTAATCGTGTTAATTTGTTTTAAAGGTTTATCTGGAAAGGATAACACCTTACCATTACGATCTAAGGCAAAGGCGTATCCTTTTAAAGGCGCGGCGGCTTCATGGAGTAATTTTTTTAAGCCGCTTAATTTTAAATCAATGGTGCTAACGCCATAAAATTGTGTTCCTTGATACATAGGCGCGCTGACGGTTACCATCGGTTGATGTGAATAAGGATCAATGTAGGATTTTGACCAAATAAGTTGATTTTCTTTAATATATTTAACAGGCACATACCATTCTTCATGATGATACCCTTTTGATTGAGGGTTATTATAGTCATCATAATATTCTAAAACCCCTTGTTGATTACGCCCCCAAAAAAAGCTACGGCGTTCTCTATTTTTATCAAATAAATAAGGTTCTGGCCACAGACCACCGCCTGCAATTAAGTCTTTTTCCTGATTATAATCAATAATAGCGGGTAATATTTTCAGATGTAACGCCTCCTCTTGAGGCAGTTCTTCACCGACTTCTGCTAAAGTAATGGCAAGGGTTTCTGCGTGACCAATTTGTTCGTCTAAACGATTAATAATCGCGATTCCTGTTAAACGCACTTCGTCATACATTTCTTTTTGTAGTAGCTTTTTGCCGAATAGACTCAGGAGTATAAAGAGTAAAATGGTGCTAATAAGCAATAAACTGATAAACATCAGTGGGATTTTAATTAATAAGCTGCTACTATTTTTTTGCGATTGCATTTTGAGCTTGTTGGGCTTCATAGGTCTTGATTATTTAACGGTTTTAGTTAAAAAACACGCCATTCTTCTAATAAACGTTTTATAACAATTCATTTTGTCTATAAATTAAAAAACTCACCAACAAAATAGCGGGTATTCCTAAGATAGCGGCGTAAATAAAAAAATATTGATAGCCGTAACCATCAACAATAACGCCTGAAAATCCCCCTAAGAATTTGGCAGGTAAGGTCATTAATGAACTAAATAGGGCATATTGGGTTGCCGTGTAAGCACTATTGGTTAAACTGGATAAATAAGCGATGAACACTGAGGTTGCGATTCCGCCACTTAAATTATCAGCACTAATAACTAGTGCCAATAATTTTAAATTAGGCTCACTAATTGCTAAGAGCGCGAAGAGTAAGTTAGTTGAGGCAACTAAAACAGCCCCCAATAACAGGGGTTTCATTAACCCATAACGAACGACTAAGATACCGCCTAATGATGCCCCAAAAATGGTCATAAAAAAACCAAATACTTTACTGACATCGGCAATTTCTTTTTTACTAAACCCTAAGTCTAAATAAAATGGGTTTGCCATCACGCCCATGGTAATGTCACTCATTTTATAAACCGCAATTAAAGCTAAAATGGATAAGCCTAATTTACCATTGCGGGTAAAAAATTCGACAAAAGGACAAACCACAGCCTCTGCAAACCAAGTGCTTAATCGTGATAATAGCGTATTGTTGCTATTTAAACGCTGTTCCAATTCGGTTTCAATTGCTTCAGCGGCATTATTTTTTACTACATTGGGTTCATTAATACACAACGTAGTTATAACGCCAATTAACATGGTCGCCGCCATGACGAAATAAGCCACTTGCCAATTAATAAATTCGGCAATATACAATGCACCTGCCCCTGCTACCAATAAAGCAACACGGTAACCAAAAACATAAGTGGCTGCCATCGCGCCTTGGTATTCAGGAATCACCGCTTCAATACGATAAGCATCAACGACTATATCTTGGGTTGCAGAACTAAAGGCAACGAGAATCGCAAATAAAGCAATTTGTTGTAATTGGGTCTCGGGATCACAATATGCCATGCCAACTAATCCTGCGGCAATACCTAGTTGAGCGGTCAACATCCAACTACGTCGTCGCCCTAACCATCTGGTTAATAACGGTAAAGGTAAACGGTCGATAATGGGCGCCCAAAAAACTTTAATGGAATAAGTTAGTCCCACCCAACTAAAAAATCCAATAACCGTACGTGCTGTGCCTTCATCACGTAACCATGCTGATAACGTGGAAAAAACTAGTAGGAAAGGAAGACCCGCTGAAAACCCTAAAAAAATCATTCCCAAAACACGGGGTTGGAAATAAATAGAAAAAGCAGCTGACCAGCTATTTTGGGTTTTCATGGGTTTATTGAAAGTTATGGTGACATGAAAATTAAAGACGCGAAAAAATCACGTCTTTAAATGATTCAACCGCGTTCTTTAGCCATTAATCAAATAATGAGTAAGAATACTCGCAAAATAACCCAACGCAATCACAGGTGTCCATTTCATGTGCGTAAAAAAAGTATATTTATGATTTGATTGTCCCATTAAGGCAACCCCTGCTGCAGAACCAATGGAAAGCATTGAACCACCAACGCCTGCGGTTAAGGTGACCAATAACCACTGATACAAGTCCATATCCAGACCCATATTTAAAACCGCAAACATCACAGGAATATTATCAACAATTGCCGATAAACCACCCACCAAAATATTAGCCGTTGTTGCACCTAAGCCATCATACATGCCTGCTGACAATAATTCTAAATAACCAATATACGCTAAACCACCGACTGAAAATACAACACCAAAAAAGAAAAATAAGGTATCCCATTCAGCATCACGAATTTTATTGAAAATATCAAATGGGATAACTTCTGCGGATTTTTTTTCAAGCAAATTAATTCGATAACCAAAAATCATTAAAATTGAAAGTCCTGCCATCATCCCCATAAAGGGGGGTAAATGAAGGAATTGTTTAAAACAAACAGCGGTTGCAATGGTTAAAGCAAATAAAACACAAATTACAATGCCACCTTGTTTAATCACCACGGCTTCTTCATTCGTTGCGACAGGTTTCTCATCAGGAACGGCTAAATACATAAAGAAAGCGGGAATGATATAATTGACAACCGATGGAATAAATAGATTAAAAAAATCAAAAAATTCGGCATAGCCTGCTTGCCATACCATTAACGTCGTAATATCACCAAAAGGACTAAATGCGCCCCCTGCATTGGCGGCAACCACTAAATTAACAAACCCAATCGCAATAAATTTCGGACTGTTTGCACCCACAGCAGTAACCACCGCACCGACTAATAAGGCAGAGGTCAAATTATCAGCAACCGCAGATAAGAAAAAGGTAATAATCCCTGTAATCCAAAATAATTGTTTATAATTAAATTCTTTTCTAACCATCCAAGAACGCAACGCTTCAAACACATTTCGTTCCGCCATTGCGTTGATATAGGTCATTGCAACTAATAAGAACAACATTAACGCCGCATATTCTTTTAAATCAAATTCGATTTCTTCATGTAGTTCTTCAATCGGCACGCCTATAGAAGTTGCCAGCACTGCCGCATGCGCCCAAATAATCGCGGCGGCTAAGATCACAGGTTTAGATTTACTCAAACCCGTAAATTCTTCCGCCATCACAAAACCATAAGCGATGATGAAAATTAATACGGTATAAATACCGCGTTCTGTCCCTGTGAGACCTAAAATACTTGCCCCCTCTTTTTCTTCCACAACGGCAGAAATTAACTCTTCAGCCATGCCAAGTTGGGGTAATAAAAATAATGATGCAAAGATCAAAAATAAGCGTAACAAAATAACCTCCTACCGAATAACGTAGATTAATAAAGGGGAAAAAATTTAACCGTAAATAGTAACATTATATAATAAGCTTTGTCATTTAATGACTTGCAGTATATGATTATCCTTTCTGTCTTTAATTGCTTGAATAAGCACACTATCAATTCATGTATCAGTATAACGACGACGATCAAACACTTATTAACGAACGTGTAACCCAATTTAGAGGGCAAACCCAACGTTATTTAAAAGGTGAGATAGGCGAGGACGAGTTTCGCGCCTTACGCCTTATGAATGGCATTTATATTCAAACACACGCCCCTATGTTGCGAATTGCAGGGCCTTATGGCTTACTCTCGTCAACACAGTTTCGTAAATTAGCCAGTATTGCACGCAATTATGATAAGGGCTACGCTCATATTACCACCCGTCAAAACATTCAATTCAATTGGCCAAAGCTAGAACAAATCCCTGACATTTTGGAAGAGTTAGCTAGTGTTCAAATGCACGCGATTCAGACTAGTGGTAACTGTTTACGAAATACCACCTCGGATCATTTAGCGGGTGTCTGTACTGATGAACTGGAAGACCCACGACCTTATTGTGAAATTATTCGTCAATGGACAATTTTGCATCCTGAATTTGCCTACTTACCCCGTAAATTTAAAATCGCCGTGAGTGCAACGCAACAAGATCGAGCAGCAACTCAGTTTCATGATATTGGGGTTCATATTGTTAAAAATGAAGCAGGCGAGCATGGATTTAGAATTTTAGTCGGAGGCGGTTTAGGGCGAACGCCTGTTATTGGCACTGAAATTAGACCTTTTTTAGAAAAGAAACACTTACTATCTTATTTAGAAGCGATTTTACGGGTTTATAATTTACACGGTCGTCGTGATAATAAATACCGAGCGCGGATTAAAATTTTAGTGCGTGAAACAGGGATTGAAAAAGTACGTGAAATGGTCGAAGCCGAATGGTTAAAATTTAGGGAGAGTATGGAGGTTTCAAACGAAACTTATGCAACTATGATTGCTCAATTCGCACCGCCTATCTATGATGACAATGCAAGTAATGATGAAAGTTTCAATTCATTATTAGAAAAAAATAAAGCCTTTGCGACTTGGGTAAAACATAATACCGCCGAACATCGTATAGCGGGTTATAAAGCCGTTTTTATCTCATTAAAAGCCCCTGATGCTCCCCCAGGAGATATTACTGCAGGGCAATTAGATGCCGTCGCTGATTTAGCTGATGCTTATAGCTTCGGGGAAATTAGAACCACGCATCGACAAAATTTAGTTTTAGCGGATGTCAAACAAGCCGATTTATATGTTTTATGGCAAAAATTATGCGCATTAGAATTAGCAACGCCTAATATTGGCACGGTGACCGATATAATATGTTGCCCAGGGCTAGATTTCTGCAGCCTAGCTAATGCAGGATCTATTGGGATTACTAAAGAAATTAACCAAGCCTTGGATGATATGGATTATATCCATCATTTAGGCGATTTAAAGGTTAATATTTCAGGTTGTATGAATGGTTGTGCGCATCAAAGTGTCGGACATATTGGTATTTTAGGCGTAGATAAAAAAGGCGTGGAATGGTATCAGTTTACCTTAGGCGGATCTTCTGAAAATGAGGCGGCGATTGGTCAACGTCTAGGTCAAGCCATTGCTAAGGATAAAGTTACGAAAGCAATGATGAATATATTAAAGGTCTATATTGCACATCGCGATAGTGAAGAAGAAAGTTTTTTAAATACCGTTAATCGTATAGGAATCACCCCATTTAAGGAGAAAGTTTATGCAAATCATTAAAGATAAACAATTGGTAACCAATGATTGGTCTTATATTGCCGATGATGCCACTTTGATTAAAGGGAATATTACGGTTTCATT
>CAYROI010000094.1:0-6962 GCA_964425835.1 uncultured Methylococcaceae bacterium | reverse complement strand
TATAAAGGGCTTCAAAATTAACAGGGGCTAATAATAATTGTGGAAACCCACCTTTGCTTACTAAATCAGAAATCACTTCTCTTGCATAAGGAAATAAAATATTAGGACAAAAGCTACCCATCATAGGCCCCATTTCGTCTTCACTAAAGCCTGTTAGGGTAAACACACCTGCTTGAGAAACTTCAACTAAGTACGCTGTTTTTTCACCACATTTAACGGTAACCGTAACGCTTAATGAAACTTCATATAAATTATCTTCTAAAGGCGTTACATTAGTTCCTAAGTTAAAATCAACTTGTGGATCCCATTTATCAATAAAAATTTTAGGTGAATTAGGCGTTTCAAATGATATATCTTTGGTATAAATTTTTTGAATAGAAAAATTTTTAGCTTCTTCCATTCCGTCTTCTTTTGTTTGCTTTTCTTCTTCTGCCATAATATTAGAGTTGTGTAAAGTTAATGAATGATTATTTATTTTTTATTACTTACTTTAAGCGGTAATTTATTATCTTCCCATGATTGCATACCCCCTTTAAGACTGAGTATTTTTTCAAAACCTAGCTTTACTAAAGTTTTAGAAGCCGCTGTAATACGTGTGCCTGTTTGACAAACCAATAATACGTCGGTGTTTTTATAAGCGGCCAATGATTCTGATTTTTCTTCAATCTTATCCAAAGGCACATTTTCAGCTCCTTCAATATGACCTTTAAGATAATCATGAGGGTCTCTGACATCCATAACAAATACTTCTTGGGTGTTCATTCTTGTTACTGCCAATAAAGGGGATAAGCTTTCTACTTTACTAAAGGTATTCTCAAGTAAATCTTGGATGAGTAAAAAAGCAACCACAACAAAAGCAAAAGAAAGTAAATAATGATTGCTGATAAAGTCTATATATTGATCCATGAGCTGTTTTTGTTATTAGGTTATGTTGATGAAATAATGATTAATGACGGCTACAAAAAATCTCACGCATCATGCTGATTAATTTAAGCATTCGTTCATCATCAATAAAATAATAAACGCGATTTGCCTCTTTTTTAAAGCCCAATAAGTCTTTTTCCCTTAAAATAGCGAGATGTTGAGAAATGTTACTTTGACTTGTACCCACTTGTTCAACAATTTCTTGTACGCTAATCGACTCATTGCCAAGTACACACAGTATTTTTAATCTTAGCGGATGAGACATTGCTTTTAAACAACGAGCAGCACGGGTAATATCGGCATCGTCATAAGGTGATTTTTTTTCGTTATTTTCCATAACTTAATAGGTTCCAAAACGACATAGTGAAGTTTAACTCCCGCATTATAAGTTGATGTAGGCTTTCGTCAAGTACTATATTAGAATATAAGCCAAAATTATAGCCAATGGATTAATTCATGTCTTTTATCCGAATACGTTTTTTTTATTTTTTCCTTCTGTTTATACCTTTGATAAGTATTGCTGAAAGTTCTGATTTATTATCACCGAATGAATCTTTTTCCTCACCCGCGCAACAAAAAAATAATCCGATTAAGCAATTAATCACGGGGTTTAAGGGCTTTACTGCTAATTTATTTGATGATGAGCTGCTCACTGCTGATAAAGCTTTTCAATTTTTTATCAATGTAAAAGATGGGACAACATTACAACTAAATTGGGTTATTGCCGAAGGTTATTATTTATACCGCGAGAAAATTAAATTACGGTTATTAAATAACAACAAGGTGCGTTTAGGCGCGTATCAAATTCCTCATGGCACACCGAAACAGGATGAGGCATTTGGTAAAGTTGAAATTTTCCATGAACAGTTGAAGTTTGATGTTGCCTTATTACGTAAAACCATGACTTCTGAAGCGATTATTTTAGAAGTCGCTTTTCAAGGCTGTGCTGATCGGGGCGTTTGTTATCCGCCGATGAGCAAACAAATATCGCTGCAATTACCCCCTGTTACCCAACTGAGCCAATTTTCCAATCAATCCAGTTCTGTTGTGCCGCTATCAGAACAAAATCAAATTGCAGCAGCGTTACATCAAGATACCTTATGGCTAACATTATTAAGCTTTTTAGGCTTTGGGTTGTTACTATCTTTTACCCCCTGCATTTTTCCGATGATTCCCATTTTATCAGGGATTATTGTCGGTCAAGGTAAAAACATCAGTACCACGAAGGCTTTTTTTCTTTCTCTTTCCTATGTTATTGCCTCAGCATTTACTTATACTATTTTTGGCATTTTAGCGGCTTTATTTGGTAGTAATTTACAGGTGTTATTTCAACAAACATGGATTATTGCCTTTTTTAGTGGCATTTTTATTATATTATCATTTTCTATGTTTGGTTTTTACCATCTTGAACTGCCAAAATCGCTACAAGCTAAATTACATAATTCAAGTGATAAGCATCGTGATGGTTCTTATTTAGGGGCAGGGATTATGGGAGCGTTATCTTCTTTAATTGTAGGACCTTGTGTTGCCGCGCCTTTGGCGGGTGCTTTAATTTATATTGGACAAACAGGCGATGCTATTTTAGGCGGCTCAGCTCTTTTTATGATGGGCTTAGGTATGGGATTTCCCTTATTAATTATTGGGACATCAGCAGGCAAATTATTACCGAAAGCTGGACATTGGCTAAATTCAACTAAAGTTGTTTTTGGGGTGGTCATGTTAGCAATGGCATTGTGGATGTTGGCGCGGATTCTACCTGCAAGTATCACTATGGTGTTATGGGCAATACTATTGATTATTTCTGCCATTTATTTACATGCACTTGAAGCCCTACCTTCTGAATGTAACGGTTGGTATAAACTTTGGAAAGGTTTGGGCGTTATCATATTAATTTACGGGATCTTACTTCTTATTGGCATGAGCGCGGGAAATACAAACCCATTAAAACCTTTACAAGGCTTAGGAATTACCAGCACTCAGGTTAATCATCAAGGACTTAAGTTTGAACGAATTAGCTCATTAGCTGAATTAAATTCACGTATTGCCCAAGCCAGTGCTAATAATCAATGGGTGATGTTAGATTTTTATGCGGATTGGTGTATTTCTTGTAAAGAGATGGAGGCTTATACATTTACTGATCCCAAAGTAAAACAACAGCTTACAAATTTTGTCTTATTACAAGTTGATGTTACAAAAAATTCAGCGGATGATAAAACGTTATTAACCCATTTTAATTTAGTCGGCCCACCTGCTATTTTATTTTTTGGGATAGATAAACAAGAGCATTTAGAACATAGAGTTATTGGTTATCAGGACAGTGACACTTTTTTATCGACGATACGAAGCCTAGGAAATTAACATGAAATCTACCCTTATTATTTTATTTGTTGCCATCACCGCCTTAGCAAGTGGGATAGCGGTACAAATAATGAATAAATCGCCAGAAATTCAAACAATCGCCTTAGAAGAAATTAGCTTACCTAATTTAGAAGGAGAAATGCAAAACTTATCAAAATGGCAAGGAAAAACCTTAATTATTAATTTTTGGGCAACCTGGTGTCCTCCCTGTTTAAAGGAAATTCCCGATTTCATGGCATTACAAGCTGAATTTAAGGATAAAAATGTACAGTTTATTGGGATTGCCTTGGAAGACTTGCAAACCGTGGCAGATTATAATGCACAAGTAAATATCAACTACCCTATTTTAATTGGTGAATTTACGGGAACACAACTCGCTCGTTCATGGGGAAATACACTCAATACCGTGCCTTTTACAGTCGTTATTAATCCACAAGGCGAGATTATTCACCGACAAATGGGCGAGTTTAGCAAACAGCATATTTTAAGTATTATTGAACCTTAAAAATAAACTTATGCTAAAAAAAAGCATGGTTTTTATCAAAAAAGATATTTGGCTAATTGTTGAAGATAAGCTTGATGATTCACAGCATTTTTTACTTAAATGCTTCCGCATATTATTATTATCTATAAAAGGATTCGAAGAAGATCTTTGTTTATTAAGAGCCTCAGCATTAACGTTATATACGCTTTTATCTATTGTTCCGATTATTGCCATGCTCTTTGGCATTGCTAAAGGTTTCGGTTTTGAAACGACTTTAAAACAACAATTACTCGCACAAATTCCTAAACAAGATAGCATGATTTTGCAATTGATTGGATTTGCAGAAAATATGCTTGCTAGTACTCAAGGCGGTGTGGTTGCAGGTATTGGAGTGATTGTCTTATTTTGGACTGTGATTCGTGTTATTGGCAATATTGAAGAATCTTTTAATCACATTTGGAAAATAAAAAAAAATCGAGAGTTTGCTCGTAAACTCAGTGACTATTTATCTCTGATGCTCCTTGCGCCTGTTTTAGTCATTGTCTCAAGTAGTATGACCGTTTTTGTTACCACACAAATAACAGGATTAATTAAAAAAATCCATCTGTTGCCAGAAGGAACGGTAACGCTGCTTTATTTACTTAATTATTCTCCCATTGTCATTATGTCGATTTTATTTAGCTTTATTTTTATTTTTATGCCTAATAAAAAAGTTCACATAAACGCAGGGATTATTGCAGGAATTATAACAGGGGTTTTCTATCAAATCGTACAATGGGGGTATTTAGAATTACAAATAGGGGTTTCAAGTTATAATGCCATTTATGGCAGTTTTACCGCGCTGCCCTTATTTATAATTTGGTTACAGTTGGGATGGGTATTTGTTTTATTTGGCTGTGAAATTTCTTTTTTTATCCAATATTATGAAATTTATAAATATAATGAAAATTTTTTATCACTCAGTTTTCGATTAAAAAAGTTAATTGCATTAAGAATTATGCAGCTCATTGTTAAACGTTTTATAAAGGGAGAAAAAGCCTTAAATACCACAGAAATTTCATTTAAATTAGCATTGCCTATTAGTGTGGTACGTTCAAGTTTGATTGCTTTAATTAAGAGTAAACTCGCTGTTGAATTAAATAGTTTATCAACTTCTGAAGGGGCATTTCAGCCTGCTCAGGATGTTAATTATTTAACAATTTATCACGTAATAGAGGCTTTAGAAAAACAAGGCGAAAATGAATTACCCAACATGAAAAGTTTTATTCAATTTTCAGAAATAAATAATTTATTTGATGAAAAAATAAAATCTATGCCTGAAAATAGTTTGTTAAAAGAGATTTGAGAAAATAAGTTTGGACTATTTGCCTTCCAATATTGCTTTTATATCATTTTCCACGGTATCAATTCCTTTTAAAGCAAATTTTTCTGCAAGTAGGGTTAAAATATCCGCGTTAAAAAAAGGGGGTAATGTTGGGCCTAAACGGACATTTTTCACCCCTAAATCAAGTAATGCCAAGAACATAATAATCGTTTGTTGTTCATACCAAGCGATATTAAATGAGACAGGCAGTGCATTAAGCGTGTCTAATTTTAACGCTTGTTGTAAGGCCTGTAAGAAATAAATAATAGCATAGAAATCATTAGTTTGCCCCGCATCTAGCAGACGAGGAATCCCGTTAATTTCTCCTAAATCTAATTGATTAAAACGGTATTTAGTTTCACCACAGGTTAATATCAAACAATCTTGAGGAAGTGATTTTACTAATTCCGTATAATAACGCCGTTCTTTATGTCGACCATCACAGCCTGCGATGACAATAATTTTTTTAATCGTATTCGCTTGAATGGCATCAGAAACCGCTTCTTTTAAAGCTAATAAACTTTGCAAACCATAGCCTGTGGTAATAATATGATCCTCTAGTAAATTAGGCGGTGGGTTTTGTTCGGCCTGCTCAATAAGTGCGGTAAAATTTTTAGTTTGGTTTGTTTTTCTATCCTCAATATGAGGAATTGATTCCCAGCCGACCATGCCTGAAGTGAACAATTTTTCTAAATAAGTTTTTTTAGCTTGTTGAAGATTATTTGTTGTCACTAATAAAGCCCCATTGAATTTAGCAAATTGATTTTTTTGATCTTGCCACGCGCCGCCATAATTACCGACTAAATTAAAAAACTTTTTAAACTTAGGATAAGCATGTGCAATAATCGCTTCTCCATGGGTATAAACATCAATATTTTTTCCTGCGGTTTGTTCTAAAATTTCTTCAAGGTCTTGTAAATTATGCCCTGAAACTAAAATACCGGGTTTATCCCAAACATCAGTGTGTACTTTAGTTGGAATAGGGTGACCAAAAGTTTCAGTATTCGCTTGATTTAATAAGCCCATTGCTTGTAAACCAAGTTGACCACACTGTAAATTCATCGCCAGGGCTTGATCTACCGTATGTTCACCGATTGAAAAATCTAATGCTTGATGAATAAAATCATATAAACTTTGATCTTCATAGCCCAAAACAGCAGCATGTTCAATTAATGAGGCTAATCCTTTTACGCCATAAACCAAACTTTCACGCAAACCATGATAGACTTCATTTTCTTTTAATAAAGAAGGGACACTTAAAGTTTCCCCTTGTTTTATAAAAGCAGTTTCGTCAATTTCGTCATATTGCCATGTTGCTTCTTTGGGAATAATTTCATCCGTAGCAAAGGTTAATTGTTTACTTAATGCGTTACGCCGCTGTACCGTTTCACTGATTAGACGTACAAATTCAGTTGCGTCAAAATTAACATTAGTTACTGTCGCATATAAAGCTTTAGCGGTAAATAAATCCAGATGGGGTTGAACAATATTTTGTTGATCTGCCTTGAGTGCGTAAAAAGATAAGCCTTTTAAAACATACACCAATAAATCTTGCAAACTTGCAACAGGGGCTTTTTTCCCACAAATACCTGCGGTATCACAGGCTTTATTTTTTTTAGCTTCTTGACAGTGGTAACAAAACATTTTTTAACTCTTTAGTTTGATGGGAAAGCTTTTATTTTAAGTTCGATATTCTGCATTGATTTTTACATAATCATACGAAAAATCACAGGTTAATATTTCTTCTTTAATCGTCCCCCGACCTAATTTAACAGTCACCGTAATTTCTTTCTTATCCATCACAGCTTGCCCTGCCAACTCGGTATAACTTGC
>CAYROI010000093.1:0-6966 GCA_964425835.1 uncultured Methylococcaceae bacterium | reverse complement strand
GTTGATTTTGATTTGTCAGGTTTTGATGAAGATTCAGAGAATAGTTTAGATAGCTCTAATTCAAACTCGGAAGAGGATGTTGGTTTATCAGGTTTTGGTACTGATGAGGACGAGACTACAGCAGATGATTTTGATTTTTCTACGTTTGGTGAGGAGACTTCGGAGAATAATTTAGATACTGAAGAAGAGATTGACTTATCTGGATTTGAAGTCGATGAAGATGAAAATATTACCGATGACTTTGATTTCTTATCTACTATTGATGATGAAAATACTGAACCATTAGGGCTTAATAATGCAATATCATTGGAAGATGAGGCTGATAATTTAATGGAAAGTGATAACTTTGAGAGTCTGTCTGAAATGAATGTAGAAGAAACAAAAATAGACTTAGCGCGTGCTTACATTGATATGGGGGATTTGAACGCGGCGAAAGTAATTATTGAAGAGGTTTTAGCTGAGGGAACGGATGAACAAAAAACTATGGCGCAGGAATTGATGAGTCGATTGTAGATGAGGATGCAGAGGTATTTTCTCTTACTTCTGATTTTTGCTGTGACCAATAAGTGCCTGCAAGAATAAATCCCATAAAAAGAATGTAGATAATTGACAGGATATATCTTACTTTCTTACTTGTTTTATAAAAACTCATCGTGATTCCTTTAGAAGACAATTATTTCTTTACCACTTTATTTTTTAACGCATGACTTGCAAGCGTTTTACCTAAATCCCAAATTGATCCTGGGACTTGATGGGTGTCGGCAATTGTTTTATCAAAGGCCGAAATAATATGTTCACTGTCTTTATGGGTTAAATTTAAAGGGGGTAACAATTTAACCACATTCATCCCATGTCCTGCTACTTGGGTTAAAATTTTATGTTCTTTGAATAATGGAATGGTAATCATCTGGCAAAATAAACCTTTATTTGCCGCTTCTAACATTGCCCAGGCAGCTTTCAATGATAGACTGTTGGGTGATTGAAACTCTATAGCAATCATCAAGCCTTTTCCACGTGCTTCTTGTAAAAATTGGTACTTTTCTGACATGGAATTAATACCATTAATTATTTCACACCCAATTTTTGCGCTGTTTTCAACTAAATTTTCATCTTCCATCACTTGCAAGGTTGCGAGTCCTGCCGCCATTGCCATATTATTTTTACCAAAAGTTGAGCCATGAACAATGGCTCTGTCCATACGATTAAAAACGGTATCCATAATTTTAGTGGTCATGGCTACAGCACCTACGGGAATAAAGCCGCCTGATAAGGCTTTTGCCATTAATATCATGTCAGGTTTTACCTTCCAATGGTCTATTGCCCAAAATTTGCCGGTTCTTCCCAGTCCTGTTTGAATTTCATCAGCAACAAATAAAGTGCCATATTTTTTACATAAGCGTTCAACTTCGGGGAGATAATTATCATCAGGAACGTTAACACCTTTCCCTTGTATGGGTTCAACAAAAAAAGCGGCAACATCTTTAGTACTTAATGCTTTTTCTAATGCTTCTAAATCATTAAAAGGAACGGCATTGCAATGGGGTAATAATGAGCCAAAACCTTCGCGGAATATTTCTTCACCATTTAACGTTAATGCCCCTAAAGTGAGTCCATGAAAACTATGTTCACAATGAATAATCCGTTCACGTTTGGTTGTATAACGGGCAAATTTTATTGCAGCTTCTACCGCTTCTGTTCCTGAATTACAAAAAAACATTTTGTCTAAGTTATCAGGGGTCGTTGCTAGAATCTTTTTTGCCAACAAACCACTTAATAAAGAGACATCCATTTGTACTAAATTGGGTAATTCCAATGTTAATGTTTCTTGTAACGCTTTAATGACCGTCGGATGATTTCTACCAATGGCAAATACGCCAAAGCCACTTAATAAATCTAAATATTCATCCCCTTGGTCGTCATACAAATATTGACCTACAGCTTTGGTATAAGTACGATCATAACCGATGGTTTTTAATACTCTAACCATTTGGTTATTAAGATACTGCTCATGCAGGCTAAATTTATCATCACTATGCTGTGAAAATAGTTCGGCGATACTAAAAGTCATTTTTTTGTCTCGTATTTAAACAGTTTTGCCGCTGAATGCGGGTAATACAATAAGGGTGCAAATTAAGGTAAAGAAGATACCTAGCGCGAGTAATAAGCCCATGCTTGATGTCCCTACATGGGAGGTAAAAGCGAGGCTAGAAAAGCTACACATCGTTGTCAGTGAACTAAAAAATACCCCGCGTGCCGTACTGGTTTGTAATAGGTTTTCATTAGGATTAAAGTTTGAATGTAAACGGTGCATAATATGAATGCCACTATCTACCCCCATTCCCATTAATAAGGGGAGGGCGATAATATTAGCAAAATTAAAAGGATTATTTAAAATCACGTTACTCGCACCTGTTAAAAGTGTTGCTAATAATAACGGTAAAATAACTAGCAGGGTATTTTTTATATTCCGTAGGATTAATAATAACAAGAGAACAATGGCAATTAATGCGCCTGAAAAAGCTTCAATAAATGCCTTAACAACCGCATCGCCAGAGGCTTGGTCTGCAACTGATAAACCTGTGACATTCGGATCAATTGTTTGTACTTCTTTGACAAAATTTAGCTGGTTTTCAAGTATATTTTGGTCATTAGCAGGCATAATAAGAATACGATATAAACCTTCATCACTGATCCAATGTTGGGTTAGGTAGCGAGGTAAATCATTGAGTGTATAGTTTGTTGCCATCAAACTTGTTTGTAATCGTTCCATTGTATAAGGAAGTAGACCTAAAATATTTTCCTCTAGGGCAGGGTAACTTTCTGTTGGCGTATTATCAGCTAGGGTTATAAAGGTTTGTAAATTAATTTGTAATTGCCGCAAAGATTCTGCCAGATAGTATTGCGGTTGTTGTTGTAATAGTTGGCTAATTTGAGATAAAAAATCAACAAGAGCTTGTCTTGTATTGGCTTTTTTATGGGGTTGATTAAATTGATTTAATTGCGCCCCTAAAATTAAATCTAACTCTTCAATAATCGCTAGTTTTTCATCTTGATTTTTTGCTACTAAATCAGTTAAAAGAATGGCATTATCAACCACGGGTAAAGCTTTTAAGTCATTAGCGATTTTCTGTGCCTGCTTTAAATTATCATTTAAGGCAGATAAAGCATAGGGCGAATCTGTTTTTGAGGTCAATAATTCTTTGATGGTTGAAACGGACTCACTATGAGGGTCGCGTAAGTTAATTGAGTTTGAATCAAAGGTTAATTGTGTTAAAACAACAATTGAGCTAATTGTTAATAGGATTGCGACAATTTTTATGGGTTTAGAAAAATGGAAGGGAAAGTTTATTAACCATAAGGGCGCGCCTGACGTAGGTAATGGTTTAACGTGTTTCAGTGAAAAAATTGTTAATAAAGCGGGTAATACGGTTAAGGAGACCAATAAACCAATAAACATGCCCGCGCCTGAAATTAAACCCAGCTCAGAGACCCCTGAATAATCTGTTGGAATAAAGGCTAAAAACCCTAGTGAGGTGGTTAAAGCACATAAAAAAATTGAAAAGCCAACGCTATGAATACTTTCACAGATCGCCTCGTTATTTTTCATGCCTAAAGCGCGGCATTCTCGATAGCGCAAACATAGATGAATGGCGTAATCTACGCCTAAACCAATATAGAGTACCGCAAAGGCAATAGAAATTAGGTTTAAATGTCCAATAGCAACGGTTGCAAAACCTGCGGTTAAAATTAATCCAAAAATAAGTGCAAGAAAAGTAGCAAGTAATAATTTAATTGAACGTAAACCAAACCATAATGAACTACAAACAAGAATTAAAGAAACAATGCCTGCGATGCTTGAGCCTTTGGCGACACTTTCGAGTTCTTCATGTTCTAGGGCAATTTCGCCCGTGATACGAATATTTACGGTAGGCATTTGTGCCATCAGATTTTTAACGGTTAATCGTGCCGCAGTTAACCCTAACTCCGCTGGAAAAATTTCGTTAAAATTCATTTTAGGTTTAGCAATAACAATAGTACGGCGACTTTCGGTATTTAGTTTGTTAGCGGCTAATAGTTCTTGCCAAGAAAGGTGGTAGACTTGCTGTTGAATTTGAGCATCAAATGCGTGGTTAAGTGCATTTAATAATGGACTCAAATCCATCGGTAGGTTATTTTTTTGATTAAGTGCTTCGTTAATAATACTAAATAGACCTTGAAGATGAAGATTTTGTGCTAAATGACCGATAAAAGGTTGCGCATCACTCAATTTTGTCGCTAATGCTTCCAATTCATCTGTTTCAAGATAAAGTAGGGCTTGCTTTTTGAAAAAATCATTTTCGGTAGGAATATAAACGGAATTAAAATGTTGCTTTTGTGCCGCTAAGGCATTGGCTAATTTTATCGCAGCTTGTGAGGTTTCTTCAGGCGTTTGTGCCTCAACGACTAAAATAATTGCGCCTGCATCATGAGGAAAAGCGGCTTCTATTCGTTGACGGTTCTTTTGGAAAGGAAGGTCAGGAGACAGCATTTCTGCGGTATTCGTATTAACACCTAAATTATTAATGGTATAATAAAGGCTTGATCCACAAATAATTAGGGTGAAAAAAAGTAATGCCCAAGAGTAACGTAGAACATTATAACCCCACCAGCGTAAAATTTTATCTAACGAAGAAATAGATGAATGACTCATGCAATTGTATTTAAATCAAAACCGACTATTGTATCAAGATGTTTTGCTACTGCCTTTAATTTGTTTTTAGCGGCACTAAAATTTAATCCTAGTTTGATTAGGCTAGGTAATTGTTGCGGGTAAATTAATACATGCGTTAGCAGCCTAGGCAAAACAATTTCTCCCTCGGTATTTAAGGCATGATTAATTGCAGGCGGAAGATTTAAACTGACAGGGTCTACAATACTGCGAATAACTAAACTTTTTATGCCAAATTTTTGTGCGGTTTCAACAATTGCTGCACTTTCCATGTCAACTGCGATGGCTTGCGTTTGTTGATGTAGTCTTTTTTTACCTTCACTCGTAACCACTGGGGTTAAGCTTTCAATAAGAATGACTGAACGATGAACAATCGGTAAATTTTTCTTTATATGTGCTAACCAGTTTTCAGTGATTTTAAGGATTTGTCCGCTGGCAGTGATTACTTTTTCAGGGAAAAGTAAATCACCAGGTTTTAGTTCTAATCCTAATGCACCCGCACAACCCCAGCTTATTAGTGCTGTTGCGCCTTTTTCAATCAGTATTTTGGCAGATTTTGCCGCATTATCGCGTCCTGCACCTGAATAAATAACGATAATATTTTCGCTAATATATTCACATTCACCCTTTGTAATTTTTTTTGATGTTAAAGTGCTAAGCTCTTCTGCTAGGGCAACAATTATTCCGATCATTGTTTTTTTATTTAATTTCGTTACGATAGCGAGCTAAAGCCCATAAAGGAAAAAACTTATCATAGCCATGATATTTTAAATAAAAAACTTTAGGAAACCCTGGGGCAGTAAAACAAGGGTCATTCCAAAGTCCATTGGCTTGTTGTTTGCGTAATAAAAAGGTAATGCCATTTTTTACGGCATCGCTATGGGTTTCTCCTGCTGCCATGAGAGCTAACAATGCCCAGGCCGTTTGAAATGCAGTACTGATATGATAACGCCCATCATATTTTCCGACGACCTCATAACTTTGATTATCTTCTCCCCAGCCGCCATCTTCACGCTGTACAGATTTTAACCAAGTGACGGCTTTTGTATAGAGCGGATCATTTTTAGGAATTGAGGTTTGTTCAAGTCCCCATAAAACTGACCACGTTCCATAAATATAATTTGTTCCCCAACGTCCAAACCAAGAGCCATTTTCTTCTTGTTCACGACGAAGATAGTCTAAGGTACGCTTCAGAGCGGGTAAATATTCGTCATGATTTTTGGCAACCCGTGCCATTAACATCGCACAACGCGCACTAACATCAGCTGTTGGCGGGTCTAATAATGCACCGTGATCGGCAAAAGGAATTTCGTTGAGGTAATAATTAGTATTATCAACATCAAAAGCCCCATAGCCTCCATTTTCAGACTGCATACCGACAATCCATTTAGTCGCACGGTGAATGGGTTCGTTATAGGCTTTGATATCTAGTTCTGCCATTGCAAAGGCAATTAAGGCGGTATCATCGACATCTGGGTAATGCGGATTTTCAAATTGAAATGCCCATCCGCCACCTTCAATATTAGGGCGTGCAATTCGCCAATCACCTGGTTCATCTGAAAGCTGTTTGGTTTTTAGCCAGTCATAAGCATGAGTGATACTTTTTTTATTTCCTTCTTTATCGGCTTCTTGTAAAGCGAGGGCTGCTAAACCTGTGTCCCAAACAGGGGATAAACAAGGCTGACAATAAGCATAGTCTTCTTTAATCACCAACAACTTATCAATGGCTTTTCGTGCGGTTATCATTAGAGGGTCGTCTTTGGGTGTCTCTAGCAACAATAGAGCTTGATAGGCGGCAACCATTGCAGGAAAAATCCCCCCTAAACCATCTTCACCATTTAAGCGCTCAATAATCCATTGTTTAGCACGTTCAACGGCTTTTTGGTGCATTTTTTTAGGAATTAAAGGACGTGTTTTTAATCCCAGTTTATCTAACCCTAAAAAACATTTATTTAACAGTGTTCTATCGGGAAAATAATGTTTTTCCTTATCAGGGTGATTAACAAATAACTCTAAGACATTAATATTAAGTGGGTTTTTAGCCTTTGCTCTTAGGGTATAGGTAATAAAAAAAGGGACCATAACCGTACGTGACCAATAGGACACTTTATCTAAATGAAATGGAAACCATTTGGGAAAAAGCATGATTTCAACAGGAATATAAGGCACACCACGCCAAGGTAGTTGCTCAAATGTTGCTAGAGCTAGGCGAGTAAAGACATTGGCTTTTGCAGCCCCCCCTTGGCTTAAAATATAAT
>CAYROI010000092.1:0-6970 GCA_964425835.1 uncultured Methylococcaceae bacterium | reverse complement strand
GTTAGAAAATCATGATAATTATGATTTAATTTTAATTAATTGGCAAACGATTAAAACAGCTAAGCAAGCGGATTTTTTACAGCAGATTTTTAAAAATAAAACGGTTATTATCTTGGCAACTGTTTTTGAACATGAAAATGTTATTAGTAAAAACACTGACTTGAATACAAAATATATTGTTAATAAACCCTTAAAATATGAAAGTTTAATTAATACCATTAGCATTGCCACTAATGGAAAAAGTTGCCTCAATATAAAAGACTCAGAGACCGGTCAGCAAGAATTTATTTTTAATGACAGGGAACAATTAAATATTTTATTAGTTGAGGATAATGAGATTAATCAGTATATTGCTTGTGAGTTACTAGAAAAAAAGGGGGTTAATGTAACGGTTGCCAATAATGGGAAAGAAGCCGTTGATATTTTAATGCAACAATCATTTGACCTAGTATTGATGGATATACAAATGCCTATCATGGATGGCTATGAGGCAACGACCGCTATCCGTAAAAATTTAACGAAACAAGCTTTACCTATTGTTGCCATGACAGCCCATGCAATGACTGAAGATAAAGAACGTTGTTTTTCCGCAGGTATGAATGACCATCTAGCAAAACCTATAGAACCTGATGCTTTGTATCAAGTATTAGCGAAACATTTATCTAAGACACCATTATCGCAACCGCTTGAGATTGATGCCTCCGTTATAGAAATATCGAATATTAAAGGGTTTCCCGAAATAGAGGGTGTAGACTTTCAAGAGGGGATGTTAAGACTGGGACAAAATAAAACGTTATATCTTAAACTTTTGCAAATGTTTATCAAAGAACATCAAGATAGCGTTATGGATATAAAGCAAAAACTAACCGCAGGTGATGTTGAAGGGGCAAGATTAAAAGCACATACCTTAAAAGGGGTTGGTGCAAATTTAGGTGCAAAAGCTTTATCAGCGATTGCGGCAAAACTTGAAATACAATTTAAAACAAAAAATCAGCTTGACGTTGATACAAACTTATTAGTCCTTGACGAAAACATAGCCCGTTTTATTGAGGGAATTAATCATATTTCTAAGAGTGAAACAAAAAACACGCCAGCGGCAGAAGCTCTCGTGTTAGATTTTAAATCACAAGTTCGTAAATTTGGGATTCAAGTTGCACAACATGATTTTTCTGCCAACCGAAAAATTAAGGGATTGATAAAACAAGCCGAAGAAAAACCAGACGTTTATCAGCAATTAAAACACATTGAACAAATGCTTGAGCAGTTTGATTATCAAACGGCATCACAATTAATTACCGCGTTACTCAAAGTTTTATAAGTTAGCTTGTGTTTTTATCAAGCGTTATTAATAAAGGGGGCAGAAATAATAAATCTAAGAATAAAGCGGCAGCAATTGTAATTGCGGTCATCAGTCCCATATCCGAATTCATTGAAAAATGCGATTGACTTAAGACTAGAAATCCACTGACTAATACCAAGGAGGTAATCCATAAGGCAACGCCAACCGTTGAAAAAGCATAGCGGATCGCCTCTTCTGGGCTTAAGCCTTTTTCAACCCGTGCGCGATGATATTTACTAATAAAATGTACGGTATCATCAACGACGATTCCCAAAGTCATCCCGATAATAACCGACAGCCCTAAGCCAACATAGCCATTAATCATTCCCCAAATACCAAAAGCAATAGCGGCAGGTAATAAGTTAGGAATAAGACTTAAAAGCCCCATTTTAATGGACTTAAATGCCAACATCAGTAAAAAAGAAATCCCACTTAAGGCAAGAATACTGCCAACCATCATACGAGAAATATTCCGTTGTCCCAAATGAGAAAACATCAACACAGGGCTTGCAATTTCAATTTGTGTCGTCGGCAAGTTTTTGTTAATCCATTGTCTAATGCGCTGTTCTAGGGCAAGCATTTCATTTGAAGTAATCGTTTCGATAGTTGCAATCACTCGAACCCCTGATTTATCCATATTAATCTGGTCATTTAAATCTAAGCCATAAGGTAACGACATTTCATAAAGTAATAAATATTGCGCGGCAAGCTCCCTTTTGTCAGGTAATTTGTACCAACTCGGATCATCTGCGTGCATATTTTTATTTAATCGTTTAAAGGTATGCGCAATACTATTAACATGAATCACTTCAGGTTGTGTCAATAACCACTGTCCCAATTTTTGTAGATTTTTTAAATACAATGGATCGCTGATTCCTCCTGAATCTTTCGCATGAATTGAAAACCCAAGCGTATAAATGCCGCCCATATTTTCATTTAAAAAATCAGTCCCTTGTCGAAATTCATTGGTCTTATCAAAAAACTTAACAAATTCATCGTCTAATTGATTCATGGGAATGAAACAGCTTAAGCCAATCGCAACGATTATATTAATAATTAACAATGGTTTACGTTGTCTAATCGTAAAATTAGCCAAACGTAGCATATAATCATTTTTTAATTCATCTTCAGCACGTACGCGTATCGGTAACACCATCATTAAGGCAGGCAATAGTGTGACTGATAATAGCCAAGCGATAATCACCCCAATCGCAACAATATTACCTAAATCTCGAAAAGGGGGCGCGTCACTGAAATTCATGGATAAAAAACCAATGGCGGTGGTTAAACTGGTTAAAAAGACAGGTTGAAAATTAATTCTAAGTGCTTCTTGCATTGCCCGTTTTTTTTCATGATTTTCTCGACGCCTATTATGTAAAAAAGTTACTAATATATGGACGCAATCTGCAACCGCCATCGTTAAAATGATAGTGGGCGCAATCGCTGAGGTGGGTGTTAAAGCCCAACCTAACCAAAATACAAGTCCTAAGGCACTAAAAACGGAAAAAACAATCAATAAGATAACTGCGAAAATCCCACTTAATGACCGTAAACAGGCAAATAAAACCAAAATAAGTATCCCGTACATAATAGGAAGCAACGTCATATTATCGGTCATCGCCGATTCTGCAAACGCATTATCCATCATGGCCATTCCTGTTAAATAAACTTTTATCTCTGGATTTTTTGCCTCAATATTGGCAACTAATTCCCGTGCCATTGTGGCAACTTCTGAAGATTCTGTGTATTTCAAACCTAGCAACTGTAAGGTAACCATGACCCCTGTCACATGCCCTGTTTTTGAAATTAAACGATTCACTAACAAGGGTTCATTTAAAGCGATTTGTCGAATTTTTAAGCGTTCTTCTGTGGTGAGTGATTCGGGATTTTTTACCAAGTCAGCGACTTGTAAATCATCTTCAATCGCCTGTGTATTTTGAAAATTAGTTATTGAATCAACCCGACTTGAATAAGGAATTTTCCAAGCCGCTTGAGTTAAATTAGCAACAACACTTAATGTTTTTGTGGTAAAAACATCGCCATCTGAGGGTGCAATAATAAATAATAAGTTATCCGTCTTGTTATAAGTGGCTTGCATTGCTTTGAAGGCTTTTAATTGCGGATTTTCTTCACCAAAATAAATCTGATAATTATTTTTAAAATCCAGCCTAATCATGCCTGTGCTAAGCGAGCTAATTATTAAAAAAGATAAAAACAGTGTCCACCACGGATGACAGGTTACAAAAGTGGCTAACCGAGTACTAAATTTTAATTTTTTCACCGCAATTCCTACTATAATTTTTTATTTAGCTAGGCTTCATTGCCCTTTGAATCATCATAATTGCCCCAGTATCTAAGGCTGCGACCCGATTATGTTGTTGACATAACGCCCCCCTAAATCCTAAATAATCAGGATTTAAGGTCAATAACGGCTTAATATCCTGTTTTCTTAACGACCCTGCTAAGCCGCATAATAATTGTTGCTGTCTAGCTTGGTTTACAAATTCTGCAATTTTCTTTGAATCTAAAATTTGTCTTAAAGAACCTCGGTTTTTATCCATCGTATCGAGCATAACCCCTTTAAAGCCTATTTTTTTTAACATCTTGACTATGTCAAAATCAGGCAGTGCATCAGCAAATAATACCGCAATCAATGATAAATTTGATTTGTCCAGATCGGCTAATTTGTTTAATGTTGCCATTAAATCACCGTCAGGAAAAATCCCCATTTTTACATAATCAACCTTTGTTTTTTCCATCGCTTGTATCGCATTACAAACTAAACTAGGTTGCATAGGTAAATCGCCGATAGTCGCACTCACAAGGGATTTTTTATTAATGTGTTTGACAATATCTGCAACAACACTGACTTCTAACGCACCCAATGCGCCTTTAGAGGGTTGTTTTAAATCAATAATATCAACCTTTGCCGCTAAAACCTGTCGAGTTTCTTGTTTATTTTTAACACTTGCCAGCATTCCTGTCATGCGTTATTAACCTCTATCTTATGTTGTTCAATCAATTCCATTAGCCAAGACCAGGCTTCCCATTCTCGCTCACCTGCGGTTTTTTCCAACCCTATGCGTAAATAAGCAATGTCTGTTTCAATTTTTTCTAACGATAATCGTTTTAAACGACTACATAAAATAGCCGCTTCCAATACAGAATATTGAGCGCGATTAAAGCCTGTAAAGGGGGCATGATTAACGTTGTGTATTGCTTTACAAAATAATTTAGGGCGTATCTCATCCGCTTCAATACGTAATAATTTTAATTCACTATGTGCTAGGGTATTGACTAATACTTGTCCTTCAATCAACTCAGCTGGCTGTAGTTCCCAATCTCTATGTCCTGTTAAACAACCTGCAAACACACGCACATCATCACAATAATTAATCACAGCCGTTTGTGATCTTAAAATATTATCTAGCGTAGTTGAAGGTTTAAAAGGAAGAATCACAAATTCATCATTTAAAAGATGAACCCCCATCGGGGCAATATGGGCGACACCGTGTTGATTGACGGAAGTCACAATGGTTTCTTGAATCATGTACAATAAAAGTAGTCGTTACAAAGTTACTCAATAGTCGGGTCTTCAACGACCACATTACCTGTTTGGGAAATACGGTTTAAACGTTTCCATAATACCGCCCAATCAATGCGCGTATTATAGCCCATCACGTCAATACGCGGTAATCCACCGCCTTTAACAATATAATAACCCCGTGTTCCCGCAGCTTCTGCGCCCATTAATTGACAAACGCCTTGATGTAGATAACAGCCTAAACCCATTTTGTCATAATCAAAATTATCAAACATGCCTAAAATTATTCGGGAAACAAAATCTACCGCACCGCCACCGCCAATACTCGCCAAATTTTCAACCGCTTTTTGACTGATTTGATGCTCAGAATCATCATCGTCCTCTGTCCCCATCCACGCATAAAATTGTATGGGTTGCCAATTTTCCATGTATAACTCACGAACGAAGCCTGAAAGCTTACCTTTCATCCCCCCAGATTCAAATTTTTGGGTTAGTAAATCTAAATCTAGGTCGGTGACTTCTATATCACTGTAAAATTGTGAAAAATCGGTGCTTAAACCCGACAAAGCTAATTGATTGATATTAATTTCACCGCCAAATAAATTAATTTTCAACCCCCCTTCTAAACTTAGTTTCCCTGCCTCAAAATGTACCCCAGGAATATCACCACTAATACTTCCTGATAAAGATTTACTGCCTAAAACTTCGGTTAATTTCTCTAATGAGAGCGCGTGGATTTTACCTGCAAAAATAACTTTGGGGCTATTATCTTTCATCGCTTGCCAATTAAATTGATTAATTTGTATTTTTCCCCCTAATAAAGGTATATCAACGGGGTTCAACAAGCTAATTTGTTTGTTTTTAAATAATAAATTAAAATAACTACGTGGGATAGGAATGGAATAAAGGTCTAATTGTCGCCAACTAATTGTTGAGTCTTGCTTAAAATTTTCATCTTTTGACCAGTTAAGAATAATAATGCCATCGTGTATATTAAAACGTTGCTTAGGATCTTTGATTTGTAATTTATTGGTAGTTAAATAGGCTTTATCTGCTTGATTATTAATCAGGGTAATGCCTGCATCAATACGTCCTTCTAGCATTAGCCCTTCTAATGAGGTTGTTTCAGTGACAGAATTTAAATAAAGTTTAGAAAGTTGCGCTAAACTCTCAATTTGAGCGTAAGCCTTAGCAGTGATGATATTAAATTTGGGTTTAAGTTTAATGGTTGCATAAGCCTCTATAGTTGCAACTTTAGGATGCGTAAATTGTAATTCATCAATAATTAATTGTTGATTATCCCTGTTAAATGAACCTTGTGTCTTTAAACTAATGGGCGTATTTTTATTTTCTAAATACAGCGGTTCAAAATAAAAACTACCTTGTGTAAAAACACTCTTCTGTTGCCAATGCCAGCGTTGTTTATTTTCTATCGCTTTTAGCGTGGTGTTTAAGCTTAGGTTTTCTGTTGCTTTTTTACCATCTTTGCTTTGTAGAGAGAGTTGATTAAGGGCTATATTGGCACGAATACGTTTGGGTTGAATCCCTTCACCATTGACATTAATACTTAAATCAATAAATCCTGAGGCAAGTTTATGGGTAGGAAATAAAAGTTGTTGAACTAATTTTAGGGCTATTTTTTTACCTTTGAGCTGTATTGTCCATTGATCTTTTTTTAAATTTGCTTGTAGATTGAGAACACCACTCAATAATTTGAACTGATTGATGGTAAATTGAGTTTTAGCCTCACTAATGAGAAAAGAAAAATTCAATCGGGGGGAGCTAAAACGTTTTGATTGAATTGAGGCTTTGCCTTGCTGACAATAAATTTTTGTGTTGTTCCAGATGAATTGTTGACAGCGAATATCAACTAAATTCAAATCCTGAAAAGGTTTAGGTAGGCTGAGTTTTTTTATTGATAAGCCAAACTGCTGCGATTGATTATTTATTGCGCCTAAACTGACTTTTATTCCCTGTAATTTCCATTTTTGAAAGCTTAATTTTTCTAATTTTAGGGTTACTGATTCAAGTGCATAAACATTTTGAATAGTCAATATCATTAAAAAAAGAAAAATATATTTAGCCAT
>CAYROI010000091.1:2223-7037 GCA_964425835.1 uncultured Methylococcaceae bacterium | reverse complement strand
CGCCCTTTGATTTTACCATTGGCAAAATAGTTTAAAACCGTAGGTAAGACTTTATTTTCAACTGCGACATGACTCACAATATCAAAAATATCAATTTTGCCAATTTGAGAACTTGATAAACCTGCATCGCCTGTTAATGCCCCTAAAATATCACCTGCTCTAATTTTAGCTTTTCGCCCTGCATCAAATTGAATCGTGACCATAGGTGCGTGTAACGAAAATTCTTTTTGTTGATTAAGATTTTTCAATTGTCCTATTTTTGCGGTTTTATTTTGAAAAGCGGTAATGCTTGCTAATCTTAATTTTTCAGCGGACGTAAATAAACTCAGGGCAACCCCTTTTTCACCCGCTCGGCCCGTACGTCCTATACGATGTATATAAATTTCAGGGTCATGAGGTAATTCATAGTTAATTACCGCTTGTAAGGATTTAATGTCTAAACCTCGGGCAGCGACATCGGTTGCAACTAAAACGGCACAACTGTGATTCGTAAATCTTAATAATATCTGGTCTCGTTCACGTTGTTCCAAATCACCATGAAGTGCTAGAGCTTGGATATTATTCTGCCGTAAGCTTTGGGCAACTTCATTACATTGTATTTTGGTGTGACAAAAAACTAAACTACTTTCAGGCTGATAATGTTGAAATAAATTTAAAAGGTGTTTTTGACGTTCTTTTTGATTAGTTTGATAAAAAATTTGTTCAATCACCTCATTATGATGCGTCGCTTCTACATGAATCGTGATCGGATCTTTTAAAATCGCATGACTCATTTGATTAATAGCATCTGGGTAAGTTGCTGAAAATAATAAAGTTTGTCTTGTTTTAGGTGTTTGAGAAATAATATTATTAATTTCTTGACTAAAGCCCATGTCGAGCATTCTATCCGCCTCATCAAGTACTAACGTTTGTAAATCTTTCAACTCTAGCGTTTGCTTACTCAGATGGTCTTGTATTCGACCTGGTGTCCCAACGACAATATGAGCACCATATTCAAGGGAACTTTTTTGAGGGTGAAAAGGCTTACCGCCCGTAAGCATCACGACTTTTATATTTGGTATAGCACGCGCTAGTCGTCGTAATTCTTTGCCTACTTGGTCTGCTAATTCACGCGTAGGACAGAGTATCATCGCTTGTATGCCAAAAAAACGTGGATTGATCTGTTGCAGTAAACCTAATCCAAACGTAGCTGTTTTACCACTGCCTGTTTTTGCTTTTGCAATTAAATCTTTACCTGCTAAAACATGAGGTAAACCTTGTGCCTGAATAGCCGTCATCTGCAAATAACCTAAAGAAGTCAGATTATCAAGTAATTGTGGCGATAAAGGAAGATTGGAAAAAGTTAATATGTTGGACATTTTTAGCCTTATTTTTCAATAGGTGTATTTTCTGTACATGATAAAAAATAACTCGTTGAGTTGTATGTATTAGCGCGGTAAAATTTTACCTAGCATAAAAATACCTTATTTATTTAATCAGGGTTTAACCAAATAAATGGTTGCTAGGATTTGTCTTAAAAAACCCTACAAAAAATTCACTGGTGATATTAAACCTTCTGCAATTGCTTTTTTACAAAAACGAGCATCAAAGGTGTAAAAGGGCAAATCAAGTAAATTAGCCAAATGCAAAGCATCGGCAAAATCAGCCCCTAAACGATAACACTCAATCGCTTTCAATAATGCCTGCTCATTTTCACAAACAATTTGTTTTTTCTGTAACATTAAAGTGAAAAAATCAGCAATCTCTGTGGTTAAGCGTTTATAACGCGAACGTAAAACCCATTCAACTTCAAGCTGAACCGTACGAGTGATAAAAAATGGCTGTAATTTTAACAAGGTGATGGCTTTTTGATATTGTGCTTCATCATCTCGTATAGCTAAACGAATAATAATGTTAGTATCAACTGCAACCATTAGATAGTCTCATTAAAATCAACAGCTTTGCAAAGTTCTTCATCACTTAGAACTATGGTATTTTTTTTAAAAAAACCACCTAAATCAGAAATATCTTCAGATTTTTGCTTAACTTTTAATTGTTCAATAATTTTTTCTAATTCGAGTAATAATTCTTCCGATAGCTCGTCTAAATGATGAATAATATTTAACTTGTGTTCTGCAATTGTCATGCTTTACCCCTTGAAAATTAAATTGTTAAATGATGTACAGCATAAACCCTACCCGCACTCCAAACGTCCTGTTTTAAATTCATAACCATTATTTACAAAGTATCTAAATACTGATACATCTGCTCAATCGAACTAAAATCATAATCTGCTTGATAACGACTTTTAATTAAATAATTTTTTTTAAGCCCTGCTTTTTTACCTGCCTCAATATCGCTAATTTTATCGCCAATTAATAAAGATTCAGTTAAATTTAAATTAAATTCTTTTGCAGCGGTTAACAACATGCCCGCCTCAGGCTTTCTGCAGTCACAGTTTATTTTATAATAACCGATGCCTGCTGTCGGATGATGGGGACAATAATAACTTTTCTCAATTACAAGCTTTTGTTTGGCAAATTCTTCACTCACCCAAGCCATTAATTGCTTAAAATCCGCTTCGCTATAAAAACCCCGTCCAATCCCTGCTTGATTAGTAATAATAAATAAACGATAACCTTGTTTTACAAAATAACGGCATAGATCAAAAATACCTTCAACAAAGATAAATTTTTGGGGCTGATAAACATAAGCACTATCGACATTAATCACGCCATCACGGTCTAAAAATAACGCTTTATTCACCATGAAATACCGTACTAGCACGATAATAATCTTTAGGAATGCCTATATCAATAAAATAGCCGTTACTTTTAAATGCCATTATTTTTAACTGGGCTAATTTTTTTTCTAAAAAATCACATTCAAATGAAAATTTGGTCTCCAATTGGAAAGGGTTAAAAACTTCTTTTTTGATTAAATAAATCCCTCCATTAATAGAACCTTCTACCTGATATTGCTTTTCTTCAAAGGCAATAATACGCCCTGCTTTAATTTTAACTGTGCCATAACGATTAAAATCACGCATCACTTTAGTTGATAGCGTAATATCTGCTTTTGTTTCTATATGAAGGCTTTGCATTGCCTTCAAATCAACGTCAAAAAAAGTATCCCCATTAAGCACATAAACATCATTATCTGTGGTCAATTTTAATGCTTGAATAATAGCACCCCCTGTTCCTAGGGGGGAATCTTCACTCGCATAAATAATTTTCATAGATAAATAATGATCCTGAAAATAAGCTTTAATAATTTCTTGTTTATAACCGACCGATAAAATAACCTTGGCAACCCCTTGTTGATTTAAAGAATCTAATAAATATTTTAAAAAAGGAAACCCATTGATTTCTGCCATGGGTTTTGGCACATCTTTAACCACCGTTTGCAAACGTGTACCAAACCCACCTGCTAAGACAATTGCTTCCATTACTCACCCTTGCTGTTCAAATAATTCTTTTTCAATAATCGCACATAAAATATGTCCAATTAAAATATGGGTTTCTTGTATTCTGGGGGTTTCTAATGAAGGAATTTGAATACAAAAATCACACAGATCATTCATTTTGCAGGGTTTCATTCCTGTAAAACCAACGGTCGTAATTTGTTGCTGTTTACATTCTTCTAAGGCATGAATAATATTGCTCGAACTTCCAGAGGTTGAAATAGCAATAAAAACATCCCCCTTAGCGCCATTGGCTTGTATTTGTCGCGCAAATAAATAATCGTAACCATAATCATTGCCTATGGCAGTCAAAATTGAGCTATCGGTCGTCAGTGCAATTGCAGCGAGTCCTGGGCGGTCAAAATAAAAACGACTCACTAATTCGCCTGCAATATGTTGTGCATCTGCTGCACTACCGCCGTTTCCCGCAATTAATAATTTATTCCCGCGTTTATAAGCGGCAACACAGCAATTTGCGATAGACTCGATTTGTGCCAATATATTTTTTTGTCCCAATATCGCTTGTTTTACTCGGATAGAGTCTTCAATGTGTTGCGTAATATAGCGATTCATTAAACTGCCTTTTGATCTAAAATCTGATTAACCACATAGCCTGCAAAAGCAAAAGAACAGGTAAATGCAGGACTTACGGCATTTAGAATATGGGTTGAATGATTAACATGTTCGACTATAAAATCCATCACTAATTCATTACGTTGGGTGTCTAAAAGCTGCGCTCTGATTCCTGCGGGCATGGGTCTAAAATCATCGCCAATTTTATGGAGCATTTTTTGTGATTTTTTTATCAGATTTTTTTTACGATAATTTTTAACTTCACTCAGGGCTAAGTCTCTAAAATTAAATTTATTTAAAATAAATAACTTGGCACTATAATACAGAATTTCTAAAAATTCATTCAGTTTAAATCCCGATAAGCCCTGATAATTTTCTCGCCAAAAAACAGGGATTGCCGTAGGACCTATTTTAATTTCATTTTTAGAGGTCACCGTATAATGAACCCCTAAGAAAGGATTTTTCATATTAGGCACAGGATAAACATTGGTTGAAATCGGTTTATCATCACCATAATATTTTAAATATAAGCCTTTAAAAGGTAACAGGGTATAGTTTTTTGCAATCCCATGCGCTTTGGCAATTTTATCGGCATAATTGCCTGCACAATTAATAAGATAATTATATTCAAATGTAATGGTTTCAAAAGTCTGATTAAATATAAATTGAATCCCTTTTTCGATCAATTGATCTCTTAGAGCATAACAGACTTCTTTAGGGTTAACAGAGGCTGTAGAAGGTGAGAACAAGGCTTTTTTATAGGTTTTAATATTACTATCTATGTCTTTAGCATCGACTA
>CAYROI010000091.1:0-2123 GCA_964425835.1 uncultured Methylococcaceae bacterium | reverse complement strand
AACAAGGCTTTTTTATAGGTTTTAATATTACTATCTATGTCTTTAGCATCGACTAATTCGGTGAGAACCCCATTCACTTTTGCACGTTTATCTAACTCATAAAGCCACGCTAATTCCTGCTCATCTTTTGCCACTACATATTTTTGCGTCTCATTGACAAAAATATTATGTTGATGACAAAACGCTTTCATTTTTTTATTACCTTCTGCGGTTAATTTTGCCTTCAAACTATCCGCTGTATAATAAAAACCTGCATGTAAAACCCCACTATTTCGCCCACTGGCATGAACGGCGACCTCAGATTCTTTTTCTATAATAACAATTTTTAACTGCTTATTACGACTTATTAATTCATAAGCAATGGTCATCCCAATAATACCTGCACCCACAATAAGATAATCTATAGATTCCATTTAACGAACCTCCGTCATCACAAGGTTTTTAACATAAAAATAAAGCGGTCTTGCCGTAACACTCGGCAGTGCAATTGAAGATTCTTCTGAGATAAAATAAATAATATTTTCACCTGGTATTAATTTAAAAGACAAAACAATTTCCTCATCCCCTCGATTAGCGGTAATAAAATGTTTATTTTTTTCATCATTATAGACACTAATTTTTGAATCTTTATCTTGCTTGCTTGAAATTAAAAATTTTAGATTAACCACAATAGACTCATCCGATTTATTATCAATTACTAATTGGCTTTGTTTGTCACTCCAATTCCAACTATCAACGCCACTATCTTCTTGGAGATAAAACCCCGTTGAAAAACGATAGTCAAACCGATCCGTGTAAATTTTACCTTTTTGCATTGGCTTGGCATAAACTAAATTTGAATTTTTATTTCTAATTTCAGGGGCAACCCAAATGCTATTAACACTAACGCCTGTTTCTTTAACTAACATAATATCTCTTTCTCCTTTTAATCTAAAAGGAAAAGATTTAAATCCTGCTAAAGATTCATACGTTAAAATATTTGTATCTCTAGCTTCTGCAACTAGATAAAAATTATTAATTAATTCTGGGTTATTTTTTTCAAGTTTTGCGAAAATACCAAAGGTATCATAATTATTTTTAGGCTTAATAATTTTTAAAATATAATCTTTATCCGTGATTATTTTGGGATAACCCTCATAGACTTTAATATGCTTCCCTGTTTTCATTAATACATAACGATCCCAATAATCTGAACGTTCATTTGGTAATGGTTTATATTTGTCAACCGCACCAATAGAATCAGTTAAACCAATAGCATAAATATTTACACCATTATCAAGATTTTTAAAAGCTGTTGTTGTAAATAATTTATCCATTAATTCCCAGCGATAATGTGATTGTTTTTTTAAATTAAAAATAGCTTCATTGGAAATAGAAATAAAAGTAGAAATAAAAAATAAAAATATAACCGCGAGTGTCAGTCTAATTCTACTAGCTAGAGTAGGACGGTTAAACCATTCTAATTGTTTTAAATATACCAAAAACAGCGTTAAGAGTAACGCCATTCCAAAATAGGACATGTAAGTGCCGACATAACCTTTACTATTACCTATTATTGCCCATTGTTGATACTTACTAACCAATGAGTGTAACGTATTAGGGATAAATAATAGTAATAGTGCAAAAATAAGTAATAAATTTAGCGTTTTTTTATTAACGTAGTTTATATTTTTAAAACTCTCAAAAACCACCCCAACAAATAAAAGATATTTAATAATCCAAGTAACATTGAGTTCTTCCACATTGAGTATTAAAATTTTCACATTGTATTTGAACTTTAATAGTGGGTTAGGGGCTAAATTAAAATCAAATGGATAATTAAGCACGTTATTCATATCTGACATACCTGTGGCAGTATGTGTAAAAAACAAAGCACTCGGAAATGTATATAAACTATAGATTAATAGGGTTTGTAGTGAATTTAAAATTGAAAAACCCCCATCTCCCACACTATTCCCCACATAAACCGATCCATAAACTAATCTAAAGATAACATAAATAGAAAGATAAATTGCTGAAAATATAAAATGATATTTTAAATTATAAAATAAGCCCTTATTCAAATAGCATCGTGAAAATAGCGGATAGAACACACAAAATAAAACAAACATCTCACTTACTTG
>CAYROI010000090.1:4334-7041 GCA_964425835.1 uncultured Methylococcaceae bacterium | reverse complement strand
ACATCAGGCATTAAGCCATTCTTATAATTTAGCAACGGTTCACATTGGCATGGAAGTCGGTTTGCAGGCAGTTGTAAATACTTTACAGCGATTAGGTATTAAGCGACAAATTGCGTTATTTCCCTCTTTGTTATTAGGTGCGTTAGAATTAACGCCTTTTGAAGTGACGCAAATGTACCAAACATTGGCAGGGGATGGGTTCATGAGCGAATTAAAAACAATCCATACCGTTGTCGCAATGGATGGTAAGCCATTACAACATTATCCTTTTACGATTGAACAGCGTTTAGACCCAGCGGCAACCTATATCCTAAATACGATGCTTCAAGAAGTGATGAGCAAAGGAACAGGGCGATCTGCCTATAATTATTTACCGAGAAATTTAGCCTTAGCAGGAAAAACCGGGACAAGTAATGAATTAAAAGACAGTTGGTTTGCAGGATTTAGTGGCGATTATTTAACCGTTGTTTGGCTAGGGCGAGATGATAACAAATCTTCAGGCTTAAGTGGTTCATCGGGTGCATTACAATTATGGGGTGCATTGATGAAACAAATTGCCCTTGAGCCTGTTAATTTAATTGCCCCTGATAATATTGAAATAGCATGGGTAGATAGTTTAGGCTTATTAGCCGATTATTATTGTCAAGGGGCTAAAAAATATCCATTTATAAAAGGCTCTGTACCAACGGAATTATCCCCCTGTATTGCCTCAATGAAAGTAATACAACCTGAACCTACTTTATTATTTGATAAGGATGGACAAGCTTATCACACGCAACCTTTTTAAATTGATTAATAACCTAATTATTATGAAAAAATTATTGATTCTTATCACCTTGCTTTTAACAACGCATTTCGTTCAGGCACAAGAACCGATTGCAGAACTAAAAAAATTCTTAAAAAATTCTCAGACCCTGTCAGCAAAATTTAAACAAGTTTTATTTGATAAAGATAATAAAATAAAACAAGCTAGTGAGGGCGTATTTATTTTAAGTCGCCCTGGAAAGTTCCGCTGGTCTTACCAAAAACCTTTTATTCAAGAAATTGTTTCTAATTCGGGGAAAGTTTGGTTTTATGATGCCGATTTAGATCAAGTGACCATTAAAGAATTAGACCAATCTATGGGTGCTACGCCTGCAACCTTGTTAAGTGGGGACGCTGATATTGAAAAAGAATTTGAACTTAAAGATCAAGGAGAAGAAGAGGGCTTATCTTGGATTAAATTGGTGCCTAAAAATAAGGAAACAAGTTTTAAATATGTATTAATTGGACTTGACCAAGGGGTTTTAGGGGGGATGGAATTAAGCGATAATTTTGGACAATTAACACGGATTTATTTTTCCGAAGTCAAAATAAATCCGCAATTAGAAAAACAAGCCTTTGTATTTATTATTCCAAAAGATGCGGATGTATTTGGAAATTAAGGGCGTTTAAAACCCGATCATGGTGACGCATTATCGGGTTTTAAACTAATCATTTACCAAGCTTTCTTAATCTATCTAAAGACTTTAATTGTTCCATTGCTTCGGCTAACTGAGCGGAAGCTATGGAATAACTAATCGTTCCCGTTTGATCTTCTAAAGCCTCTTCCGCTTTTTTTTTCGCCTCTAAAGCCGCCGCTTCATCAATATCTTTCGCCCTAATCGCATCATCTGCTAAAATAGTCACCACATGCGGTTGAACTTCTAGCATCCCACCAGAAACATAAAAAGGCTGGGTTTCTTTATCATTAATTTTAACTCGAACCTCACCAGGTCTCAATTTAGTAATTAAAGGCGAGTGACGCGGAGCAATCCCTAACTCACCTAATTCAGCAGGGGCAAAAACCATTTCAGCAAGACCTGAAAAAACTTCTTGCCCCACACTCACAATATCAACATGAATAGTCATTGTCATCATATTTACCTATAAGGTTATCAAAAAGTAGATAAATTAACTACCTTTTAAACTACATATTTTTAGCTTTTTCTACCGCTTCATCAATCGAACCAACCATATAGAACGCTTGCTCTGGAAGACTATCATAGTCACCTGCAATAATACCTTTAAAACCTGTAATCGTATCAGCTAAAGAGACATATTTACCAGGTGCGCCCGTAAAGACTTCGGCAACAAAAAAAGGTTGTGACAAGAAACGTTGAATTTTACGCGCTCTGGAAACGGTTTGTTTATCTTCTTCTGATAATTCATCCATGCCTAAAATTGCGATAATATCTCTTAATTCTTTATAACGTTGTAAAATCCCTTGAACTGCTCGTGCAACATCATAATGTTCTTGACCAATAACCAGAGGATCTAATTGGCGACTGGTTGAATCTAAGGGATCAATCGCAGGATAAATTCCAAGTTCGGCAATTTGACGTGACAATACCACCGTTGCATCTAAATGCGCGAACGTTGTTGCAGGCGAAGGATCGGTTAAATCATCTGCAGGCACATAAACCGCCTGAATTGACGTAATCGAACCTGTTTTAGTTGAGGTAATGCGTTCTTGTAAAACACCCATTTCTTCAGCAAGTGTTGGCTGATACCCTACCGCTGATGGCATCCGTCCTAATAGGGCTGATACTTCTGTTCCCGCCAAAGTATAACGATAAATATTATCCACAAAGAATAACACATCACGACCTTCATCACGGAAATATTCTGCCATGGTTAACCCTGTCAACGCAACACGTAAACGGTTACCAGGCGGCTCGTTCATTTG
>CAYROI010000090.1:3048-4234 GCA_964425835.1 uncultured Methylococcaceae bacterium | reverse complement strand
CTAGGGGCTTTACGGTGAATCCCCCATCGTTCTTTTTCACCAATAGAACCTTGTTCATCAATAGGTTCGCCTAAGACGTTCATAATCCGCCCCAAGGTTTCTTTACCGACAGGTACAGAAATAGGCGAACCTGTATTGATAACGTCTAATCCACGGCTTAAACCATCAGATGTTCCCATCGCAATTGAACGGACAACGCCATCACCTAATTGCTGTTGAACTTCTAAAACAATATTTTTATTTTCTACTTTTAATGCGTCATAGATTTTTGGTAAAGCTTCACGTGGAAATTCTACATCCACGACCGCGCCAATAATCTGAACGATTTTACCCGAACTCATTGTGTGTCCTCTTTAAATTCTTCATAAGTGATTCGCGTTTAAACGGCTGCGGCTCCTGCAACAATTTCCGAAATTTCCTGCGTAATCGCGGCTTGTCGCGCTTTGTTATAAACCAATTGCAGTTCATCAATAAGCGTACCTGCATTATCAGAAGCACTTTTCATTGCCACCATTCTTGCTGCTTGCTCACAGGCGTTATTTTCAACTAGCCCTTGGTAAACAACCGATTCAATATAACGCGTCAATAAACTGTCCAGCACTTCTTTCGCATCAGGCTCGTAAATATAGTCCCAATGCCCTTTTAATTCTTCATCAATGTCACTGGTAACAATCGGAAGAACTTTTTCAATCACAGGGTCTTGAGTCATGGTATTAACAAATTCATTACTAACAACATAAAGCGCATCAATCGTTTGTGCATCATAATTATCCAACATGATTTTAATCACCCCGATAATATCATCTAAATTAGGACTATCGCCTAATTTAGCAGTTTGCCCTAATAATTGACAATCTTCTAATCGCCCTATAAAAGCCGCGCCTTTTGATCCAATCGTACAAACATCAACTTCAATATCTGTCTCGTCCCATTGTTTAAATTGGTCAACGACTTTTCTAAATAAATTAGAGTTTAAGCCGCCACATAAACCTCGATCAGAGCTAATGACAATTACGCCAATCCGTTTAGTTTCACGTTCAACTAAATAAGAATGTTTATATTCTGGATTCGCATGAGCCAGATGTTTAATAATCTGGCTAATCTTTTTTGCATACGGACGAGTTGCACGCATTTTAGCTTGCGTTTTACGCATTTTACTCGCAGCAACCATTTCCATTGCGCGGGT
>CAYROI010000090.1:0-2948 GCA_964425835.1 uncultured Methylococcaceae bacterium | reverse complement strand
TTATTAACGTCAATCTCATCAAGAAAACCTTCATTTGCCGCAAATAATGAAACGGCCATTTGAGCAACTGACATTGGTGAATATTGATTTTGCTTCATCAACTCGGTAACACGTTGACCCCGTTCGATCTGTTTACGTGTACTTTCATCTAAATCTGAGGCAAATTGTGCAAACGCCGCAAGTTCTCGGTATTGGGCTAAATCTAGTCGAATCCCACCGCCTAATTTTTTAATAATCTTAGTTTGTGCCGCGCCACCTACTCGCGATACAGACAACCCTGCATTGACCGCAGGACGAATCCCTGAGTTAAACAAGTCCGTTTCTAAGAAAATTTGCCCATCCGTAATCGAAATTACATTCGTTGGCACAAAAGCCGATACATCACCCGCTTGGGTCTCAATAATAGGTAATGCGGTCAGTGAACCTGTTTTACCTTTTACGTTACCATTGGTTAATTTTTCAACTTCTTTGGCATTAATACGCGCCGCACGTTCTAATAAACGCGAGTGTAAATAGAAAACATCACCAGGATAGGCTTCACGCCCTGGTGGACGACGAAGTAACAAAGAAATTTGACGGTATGCCCACGCTTGCTTGGTTAAATCATCATAGATAATAAGCGCGTCTTCGCCTTTATCTCTAAAATATTCCCCCATAGAACAGCCTGTATAAGGTGCAATAAATTGCAACGCGGCAGATTCAGAGGCAGAAGCAGCAACAATAATCGTATGCTCCATTGCGCCATGTTCTTCTAATTTGCGAACCACGTTAGCAATAGATGAACGTTTCTGACCAATCGCAACGTAGATACATTTAATACCTGTCCCTTTTTGATTAATAATTGCATCGACGGCTATCGCTGTTTTACCTGTTTGGCGATCACCGATGATTAACTCACGTTGTCCACGACCGACAGGAATCATTGAATCAATCGACTTTAAACCTATTTGCACAGGTTCATCAACGGACTGACGAGCAATAACCCCTGGAGCAATTTTTTCAATGGGTGAGGTTTCGGTGGTTTTAATTGCGCCTTTGCCATCAATAGGTTGACCTAAGGCATCAACAACACGCCCTAGTAAAGCTTCACCCACAGGAACTTCCAAGATGTTACCCGTACATTTAACGGTATCACCTTCAGAAATATTCTCGTAAGCCCCTAAAACCACAGCACCCACTGAGTCACGCTCAAGGTTTAATGCCATACCGTAGGTATTGCCAGGAAATTCCAACATTTCGCCCTGCATTGCTTCTGATAGCCCATGGATTCTAACGATACCGTCTGTCACACTGACAACCGTACCTTCCGTATGCGCTTCTATACTCAGGTCGAAATTTTCGATCTTTTCTTTTATCAGATCACTTATTTCAGATGGGTTTAATTGCATTTTGTTTTTCTCACTCTTATTGTAGAGTTTTTTGCATGATTTGAAGTTGACCTTTGACAGAACCGTCGATTACTAAGTCACCTGCTTTGGCGATAAAACCACCAATTAAAGATTTGTCTACTTGAATGTTCAAGCGTACAATTTTATTGAGTTCGTTTTCCAGCGTAGCTGAAAACTTTTTTTCATCTTCTTTGGTGAAAGCATAAGCTGTGCTGACATCAACATCTATATAACCTTCTTGTTCTGCCTTTTGGGCTTCGTAAAGTTTATAAATGGCATCTGCAAGCGTTAAACGATTATTTTGAACCAGCAGTTTTAAAAAATTGATACTTTCTGCTGTTGTCTGCTGTTTACAAATATCCAGTAATAAGCTGATTAATTGCTTATCACTTACTTTAGGATTATCAATAATCGCTGCAAATTTAATATCATTAACTACAGCGGCAACAAAGGCTAAGGTTGTTGACCATTGTTCCGTGGTCTCTGTTTCTAAAGCGCGTTTAAAAACGGCTTCGGCATAAGGTCTTGCTAAGGTTGATAGTTCACTCATAAGTACCCTACCCTAATTGGCTCGCTACTTTAGCGATTAAGGTTTTATGTTCTGCCTTATTGATTTCTTTTTTCAATATCTGTTCAGCAGCACTTAAGGCTAAGGTAGCAACTTCCTGACGTAAACTTTCTTTGGCTTGTTGTAATTCTTGCTCAATTTGGGCTTTTGCAGCTTCAATCATCCGTTCACCTTCTTTTTTGGCATTTTCTTTTGATTGTTCAACCACTTTATTAGCGCGTTTTTGAGCAAGACTGACGATCTCAGAAGACTGATCTTTTGCTTCTTTCAAAACAATTAAAGCACGCTTCTCTGCCAAGTCCATTTGTTCTTGACCTTGTTCTGCTGCAGCCAATCCTTCAGCAATTTTTTTTCTACGTTCTTCTAAAGCCTCTATTAATGGCGGCCAGATATACTTCATGGTAAACCATACCAAAAGTGTAAACGTAATCATCTGACCGATCAGAGTAGCATTGATACTCACGATGCGTTCCTCAATTAATTGTTAGTATGAATATACACCATTAACCTGCAGCAGCTTCCACAGCAGATAGAAATGGATTTGCAAAAGTAAAAAATAACGCCATACCAACGCCAATCATTGTTACTGCATCTAAAAGACCTGCAACAATAAACATTTTAACTTGTAGCATCGGTACCATTTCAGGTTGACGAGCAGCGCCTTCCAAAAATTTACCCCCTAAAAGACCGAAACCAATCGCGGTTCCTAAAGCCCCTAAACCTAAAACCAAACCCACTGCAATAGCAGTCATACCTTGTACATCAGCAATTAACGCTGCAATTTCCATGATACCTCCGAACGTATACGATAATAATAAGAATTTTTAATGATCTTCATGCGCCATACTTAGGTAGACAATTGTCAACACCATAAATATAAATGCTTGAAGGGTAATGATTAAAATATGAAAGACTGCCCAAGGAAAACTCAGTAAAGGTTGAAGATACCAAGGCATTAAAGCAATCAAAATAAAAATTAATTCCCCTGCATA
>CAYROI010000089.1:0-7334 GCA_964425835.1 uncultured Methylococcaceae bacterium | reverse complement strand
CTCATTTTTATAATCTTAAAAAAGGGGCTAGAGCTTAGGTGAACCAAAGGTAAGTATTATAACAAAGAAAAGTGCATTGATTTAAGAACATGAGTCTTTTCTACAACAGCTAAAAAATATTATTTACTATTGTCTCGTCGTAGCTACTCAGTTTATTATTTACATACGGGCTACAACGACCTGAGTCGTTACGAATTAAAATTTAGGTGTAAACAATGAATAATACCGCAGAACAATTAAAAATCAGTGTTGATAATTATTTGCAAGGCGAACTCATCAGCGATATAAAATACGAATATATTAATGGCGAAGTATTTGCAATGGCAGGGGCGAAACGCTGGCATAATATTATTGGCATGAACTTATCAAGAATGTTAAGTACCCATCTACGTAGTACATCCTGTCAAGTTTACGGTAGTGATATGAAAGTCGGTATTTTAACAGAAAATGATGCTTTTTTTTATTACCCTGACCTACATGTAAGTTGCGAGAAAAGCGATAATGATCTCTATAATTATGAACCTAAATTAATTATTGAAATCTTATCAGATTCAACAGAACGCACAGATCGAGTTGAAAAATTTCACCATTACCGACAATTAAAAAGCTTAGAAGACTATGTTTTAGTCGCTCAAGATAGCCCACGTGTTGAAATTTATTCACGGGATAGGCAGTGGGATTTAACCTTATCAGCAGGTGATGACTGTTTTTATTTAAAATCTATTGATTTACTTCTAACACTGACTGAAGTTTATGAAAATATTGAATTCAATCACTAAATGAAAAATAAATTGTTCACACAAAATTACATACGCGCCATTAAATATTCAGACGCGACATCCCACATAGGCTTACCAGTTGCAATGGCATTAACACTAGCCCAACCAGAGACCTTATACTTTTTATTCGCCATTAACCGCTGACCATTGGCTAATCTTAATTCGGTGATCCGTTGACCTACCGTAGCCATTGGATTAATTTTATAGTGCATTCCGCCAACTCTGACCATATCCCCCCCTTGTCTATAATAAGGGTCTGGATTAAATAAGTTATCGGCGACATCTTCTAAAATCGCCTTAATTTGTTGTCCTGATAAGTCCTTAATATAAGTATTAGGATAAGTAATTGCCGTATGATTCATCAGGTCTTCAAAATAAATTGTTTGCTGAGGTAATAAACTAGCTCCCCAGCGAAACCCTGGAGAAAAAGAAATTTCAGCATTATTAATCGTGCATAAGGCATTTAATAAAATCGCATCAAAACTGCCCTGATAAGTATCTCGTCGATAAAGCAATTTATCAGTCACTGCCAAAGGTTGGCGCAAAGTCTTTAAAAAAGGTTGGCGAACCTTATCAATAACGGTTTGTAACTTTGGATCTGCGGCTAATAAATTAGAAAAAACAGGTAATAATTGATAATGGCAATATTTTAAGCGACCATTTTGAAGTTCTAAATCAATAACCCCTAAAAATTTTCCATGACTCCCTGCATTAGTCACCCAAGTTTTATTCACTAACAAGGGTTTAGGCATTGCATCATGCGTATGCCCACCCAAAATAATATCTAACCCTTTAATACGTGAAGCAAGTTTTAAATCAACATCCATGCCATTATGAGATAACAACACAATGACATCGGCTTTTTTAGCAAGCTGAATTTCGTCAATAATAGCTTGTAAATGTTGTTCTTCGATTCCAAATCGCCAATCTGGGGTAAAACGTTGTGGATTAGCGATGGGCGTATAAGGGAAGGCTTGTCCAATAATTGCAATACGCGCATTTTTTAATTGTTTAATCACATAAGGCTTAAATACCTCGGTATTATCAGTCAGACTATTAAATTGAGCCTCCTCATTTAAGGTGATATTTTGGGCAATAAATTCTCCCTTAAATTGCGCGATATTTTTTTTAAATCGCTCAACACCATAAGTAAACTCCCAATGCCCTGTCATCACATCTACATTGAGTAAATTTGCAGCTTCAAGCATATCCCTACCCGCTGTCCATAATGCGGTAGCAGAACCTTGCCAACTATCTCCCCCATCAAGTAACAGCGTATTTTCTGAACCACTTTGCGCTCTTAATTGATTAATTAATGTTGCAAGATGTGCAACACCCCCCATTTTTCCATAAGTTTTTGCAGCCGCAACAAAATCAACATTACTAAAAGCATAAGCATCCGCTGAACCTTTTTTTAAACCAAAGAAGTTTAAAAAGGCATTACCTGCAAGATGAGGGGGTAAACCAATTTTATGACCAACTGCCTGATTAGTACTCGGTTCACGATAATATATGGGTAATAATTGAGCATGAAGATCTGTAAAATGCAGTAATCGTGCATTTCCAATTTTTGGCAATTGATATAAGCTTTCGGGAATAGAAGAAAAACTTCTAGCAAATGTAGGACATAAGCCCAGTATTGCGAGTGCTTGTAAAAACTGCCGCCGTTTCATTTAAAATTGTGAGGCAATTTGGGATTGTATTTTTATTGCCATCGCTTTTGGATTCTGTGCATCACGTATGGGCCTACCGACAACAATATAATCCGCGCCATTTTGAAAAGCTTGCTCAACACTAACAACTCGTTTTTGGTCATCTTCTTCACGATTATCAACAGGACGAATCCCAGGGGTAATAACTAACAAGCGTGAATTAAGTTCTTTTCGGATCATTGAAACTTCAAGCCCTGAGGAAACAATACCATCACAACCAATCTCTAAAGCACGTTTAGCACGCGATAAAACTAAGGCTTTAACATCACATTGAAACCCTAAATCATCTAAATCTCCTCTATCTAAACTCGTTAAAGCGGTGACAGCTAAAACTTTCAAATCACCTTTATTTGCAGCCGCAGCTTCCATAATGGCATTATTTCCATGAATAGTTGCCAAATCAATGCCCTTATTACTTAAAGCTTTAATAGCTCGCCCTACCGTTGCGGGAACATCAAAGAATTTTAGATCAACAAATACTTTTTTATTACGTTGTTTGAGCCAATCAATAAACCCAAAATAATCCCCTGACATAAATAATTCCATGCCGACTTTATAGAAAATAACAGAATCGCCTAAGGCTTCGACTAAAGCTTTAGCTTCAGGAATACTAGGAACATCAAGTGCCATAATAAGGCGTTCTTGAACGGGGATGGCTTTTTTTGAAATAAATGACATAGTTAATTTTTCGTAAGAGAAGTCGTTTAGTTAAGTTTTTTTTCACCTAGAAATACAACCCGTAAAAATGAAACTGGGCTAAAGAGTAAATAAATTATGACCGGACCTAATATTCCAATAACTAATCCACTGTTAAATAGTATTAATTGATTATCAATTCCCAGTTTATTTAAAACAATTCGTATTCCTGCGGTAAAAAAAACATGGTATAAATAAATAGCATAAGAATATTGCCCAATCGCTGCAAGCAAAATGACTTTAATTCGAGTGATTAATAAACCTAAACAACCACTCAATCCAATGATTAAGGGAAAAAACATCCTTTTTAATGACATTAATTCCGTATTTATTAAAGTCGCTAATAAAATACTGATTGCTAAAATCAATAAGTAGCCCCAAAAACGATGCCACTCATTAACAATAGAAAACCGACAAACAAACATGCCAATAATAAAATAAGGAAATAAATAAATAGCCCCAGAAATTGAGAACCAAGTTATTTTAACCTCTGAAATATACAATAGTGATGCTAAAATAAAAGTGATAATAATATAGCGTTTACGCTCCCATAACTTCAATATCTCCAAAGGAATGACTATTAAATAAATAATAAATAATGATTCCGCAAACCAAAAATGGGCATAGGGTTTAAGAAGAACAAAATAATGCCAAGATGGCACGGTCTTATTGGTACCAGGAATTGCCATTTGTACTAAGGCGAACATTCCTCCAACCACTAAGACAGGAATTAATAAACGCCGTGCCTTTACTTTTAAAAAAGCAAAGACACCTGACTTAAAAGGTCGGTAAGCGTAGACATAGCCTGATAAAAAAGTGAATAAAGGCATTCTAAAAAATGCCAATAAATCATTGCCTTCTCTTAAAAAACCTGTCGAAATTTTTAATCCTGCATGAACATCATTACCCACCACATGATAAGCCACCAGAAAAAGACAAGCAATGCCTCTTAGGGTATCAATTTCAAGATTTCGGTGCTTTTTTTCTCCAACGAGAATTTTAAATATATTGAATGGATAGAATTTCATACTCTATATCACCACTAGGGGCTTTAACGGTGACAACATCTTCTTTTTCTTTACCAATTAAAGCACGAGAAATAGGCGAGCCTACTGAAATACGGTGTTCTTTAATATTGGCTTCATCTTCACCGACAATCTGATAAGTAACCACTTCCTCTGTTTCAATATTCTCAATTTCAACGGTTGCCCCAAAAATAACCCGTCCATTCGCATCTATTTGGGTTACATCAATAATTTCAGCATTAGAAAGTTTACCATCAATATCTTTAATACGTCCTTCAGTAAAACTTTGTTGTTCCCGTGCGGCGTGATATTCGGCATTTTCTTTTAAATCACCATGTTCACGCGCTGTTGCAATATCTGCAATAATACGTGGGCGTACCACCGATTTTAATTCTTCTAATTCGGCACGTAATTTATTTGCACCAACAACGGTTAAAGGAACTTTATTCATTGATTACTCCAATTTTTAATTTAAAAAACCTGAGAATCTTCAAAAATTCTCAGGTTTAAAGGTTTTAATTATTAAAAAATAATACTTAATTTAAACGCGCATGTAAATCTTGCAAACAATTTACGTTGCCTGCATCTAATTCGCCTAAGGCATAACAGGCCGCTTTTGCGCCTGCTAAGGTAGTGTAATAAGCCACGTGATGTTGCAGAGCTTCTCGACGCATCGTAAAAGAATCCGCAATCGCTTTGGTACTCACAGCAGTATTAATAATAAGTTGAATTTGATCATTTTTAATCATATCAACCGTATTAGGTCGCCCTGCATTAACTTTGTAAACTTCATCACAAGTAATGCCTGCTGTTTTTAATACGCGAGCTGTTCCGCGTGTTGCCACAATTTCATAATTTTTAGCGACGAGCATTTTAGCAACATCAATAATTTTAATTTTATCTTCATCACGAATACTAATTAAAACTTTGCCCGTATGACTTAAATCAACCCCTGCCGCACGTTGTGATTTAGCAAAGGCTTCGCCAAAGGTTTTACCCACCCCCATGACTTCGCCTGTTGATTTCATTTCAGGGCCTAATAATGAGTCTACCCCTGGGAATTTTACAAAAGGAAAGACGGCTTCTTTTACCGAAAAATAATCAGGAATACATTCTTTAGTATAGCCTTGTTCGATTAAACTTTTGCCCGCCATACAGCGCGCGGCAATTTTGGCTAAAGGATACCCTGTGGCTTTGGAGACAAAGGGCGCTGTTCGGGATGCTCTGGGATTGACCTCCAAGACATAGACTTCTTCACCTTGAACTGCAAACTGGGTATTCATTAAGCCTCGAACGCCCAATGCTTTTGCCATTTGTCCGACTTGTTCACGAAGTTTATTTTGAATATCAAGCGGTAATTCATAAGGAGGAATTGAGCAAGCAGAATCCCCTGAATGCACCCCTGCTTGTTCAATATGCTCCATTAGCCCCCCAATTAAAACGGTTTCGCCATCATAAATCGCATCGACATCCATTTCAACGGCATCATTTAAGAAACGGTCTAATAAGACAGGCGAATCATTAGAAACACTGACTGCTTCTTTCATGTACCGATGTAAACCTTCTTCATTAAAGACAATTTCCATCGCTCGCCCCCCTAAAACATAAGAGGGTCGAACCACTAAAGGATAGCCCAGTTCTTTTGCGGCATTAACGGCTTGTTCTGTTGAACGCGCAGTAGCATTAGGCGGTTGTTTTAGGTTTAATCGTTCTAATAATTTTTGAAAGCGTTCACGGTCTTCGGCTAAATCAATAGAGTCGGGGGATGTTCCTATAATCGGTGCGCCCGCCGCTTCTAAAGCACGGGCTAATTTTAACGGGGTTTGTCCGCCATATTGAACAATCACACCTTTCGGTTGTTCTAAATCAATAATTTCTAAAACATCTTCTAAGGTTAGCGACTCAAAATACAGGCGATCTGAGGTATCAAAATCAGTAGAAACCGTTTCAGGATTACAATTAATCATGATGGTTTCATAACCATCTTCACGTAAGGCTAAAGCGGCATGAACACAGCAATAATCAAACTCAATCCCTTGACCAATTCGATTAGGTCCGCCGCCTAAAATAATAATTTTTTCTTTATCAGTGGGTCGCGCTTCGCACTCACGTTCATAGGTTGAATATAAATAAGCGGTGTCGGAATCAAATTCTGCCGCACACGAATCAATGCGTTTATAAACAGGTCGGATATTAAATTTATGGCGTACATTACGCACTTCAGATTCAGAGGCATCTAATAATTTAGCCAAACGGACATCTGAAAAACCTTTACGCTTTAATGAAAATAAGTCTTTTGCATCTAAAGCCGCTAAAGTTTTTGTCATTAACGCTTTTTCATTGATAATTAAATCTTCAATTTGGGCTAAAAACCAGCGGTCAATTTTAGAGGCTTCAAAGATTTCTTCAAGCGTCATGCCATTACGAAAACCATCGGCAACATACCAAATTCTATCAGGTCCTGGGTGGCGTAATTCGCGTTCTATTTTATCTTGGGTGTCTTCACTGCCACCCAATTCAATAACTTCATCTAAACCAGACACCCCGATTTCTAAGCCTCGTAGTGCTTTTTGTAAGGACTCTTGAAAAGTACGCCCAATCGCCATGACTTCGCCGACAGATTTCATTTGGGTGGTTAAACGGTCATCGGCTTGAGGGAATTTTTCAAAGGTAAAACGCGGTACTTTGGTGACCACATAATCAATCGTTGGCTCAAAGGAGGCAGGCGTTGTGCCGCCCGTGATTTCATTTTTTAATTCATCTAAAGTATAACCCACGGCTAATTTTGCCGCGACTTTTGCAATCGGAAACCCTGTGGCTTTTGAGGCTAAGGCAGAGGAACGTGATACCCGTGGGTTCATTTCAATCACCACCATCCGTCCATCTTCTGGGTTAATTGCAACTTGAACGTTTGATCCACCCGTATCAACGCCAATTTCTCGTAAAACGGCTAAGGAGACGTTTCGTAAAATTTGGTATTCTTTGTCAGTTAGGGTTTGTGCAGGGGCAACGGTAATGGAATCCCCTGTATGTACCCCCATTGGGTCGAAATTTTCGATAGAACAAATAATAATACAATTGTCTTTAGTATCGCGTACGACTTCCATTTCGTACTCTTTCCA
>CAYROI010000088.1:0-7421 GCA_964425835.1 uncultured Methylococcaceae bacterium | reverse complement strand
AACTTCACCCCACGCAATAATAAATCCTTATCTTTTTTATTTAGTTGCCAATCCTTAATCACCAACAACAAACTATCACGCCAGTGCTTAAACTCTCGCTCAGAATCAATCCATTCACGCAAGCGTCCCCAATGCGAAATCAACGCCTCATGCGCTATATCAATCACCGTTTGCGAATCGCCATCCTCACCACGTGCAACCAACACATTACTCACCAACAACCGCGCATCGGTCAACTTCTTTAAAGTCACATCAACCAACAACTCATCATGCCGCTGACTAATTAAATCCTGCTTCAACGCCCGCTTGCGCGTATCCTGCGTGCCTTCTCCCAATTGAGTCACACTTAAAAACAACCACTTCGCCGCCGACTGCTCATTCTCTGCCAAATCCAAATAAACCTTATCCGCCGTTTTCTCCAAAGCCCCTGCTAACCGCTTAATCTTGATGTAATCTTTCAAAGTCAACACTTCATTCGCGCGAATATCCCATAACTGCACTAACGCATATTGCAATAACGGCAAAAAACCCACTGCGTCCTTAATATCTTTTAAAATCTCCTCCATTAACACAGGCTCAACCGTAACCCCTAAAATCGCCGCAGGCTTAATCACCACATCCTTAATTTCCTCCTCAGACATCGGCGACACCATCAACATAGACTGCTGAATTTGCAATGCCAAATCCGAATAAGACCGCTCACTAGCTTGACGCAAAAAATCCGCACGTAACGTAATCACCACACACAAACGCCCCTCACATAAATCCAATGCCTCCAACACACAAGCAAAAAATGCCTCACGCTCGCTTAAAGACTTGCATAACGTAAACACCTCCTCAAACTGGTCAATCAACAACACAACACGCGGCGCAGAACTAGCATTCACTAATAAATTCAACCCCTTAGCACCTTTAGCCAACAAATCCTCAGCTTTTTCCAACTGTGCCGCACGGTCTATCGCAGAAAGCCCTGCCTCCATAAAAACCTCAGCCAATGCTTGCATCGGCTTATCAGTCGGAGTCATCAGCAAATACTTCCACGACTCACTGCCTGAAAGCTTGCGCCCTTGTTGCAATTGATAAATCAAACCTGCCCTAGCTAATGAAGACTTACCACAACCCGAAGCCCCTAACAACGCTACAAAATTATTATCTTTAACTTTATCAATTAAAGTATCGGTCAAACCCGCGCGCCCATAAAAATTTTGCGCATCCTTGTCATTACAATCAAAATAAACCAACCCCTTATAAGGACACGATTTATCGGTTCTAGGTTTTTCTATTTTTTGAACCCTTGTTACACGAGTAAAAACAATATCCCCACCAAAATTACTGAACACAGGCGATTGTGTTGCACCTTTAAGCTGTTCTTTAATACTGCTAATCAACTCATAATTACTAACCTCACCCTTAATATCAGGGTCTAAACCTTTCAATAATGCGCCTGTTAAAATCCCATGATGCCCTGCGATTTCCTCATAAGCAGGTTCAAAATCCCTTGAAGCAGCAATAAAACAACGATCCCGACCTTGACCATTTTCACCAGGATTACCCTGATCAAAATTCAGCAACGCCCCACTATGACAACAATCCAGCCACACAATTTGCTGCTTTACAGAACTTTCACACAATAACTCGCGCAACCATTTTAAAGATAAACCCCAGACATTATGAAAATTGCAATCACTGGTAGCTAAATAGCCTTCATCCAACCCCTTTTGCTTGCGTATACCATGCCCTGCAAAATAAAATAACGCACTATCAGGTGCTTGGCGACTATCAGGCTTAAAAAGTTGTATCAACGCATCTTCTAAACATGCAGAATCAATTAAAATTGTTTTTCCTACCGCTGGCTTATTCTGTTGTTCATCAGCCACCGCAGGTAAGCGAGTTACTTTAAAATCACTATGCTTTTCTAACATCTGAGCAATTGCCTCGGCATCATCTGCTGGCAGACTTAAAGAATTAATATTTGAATGTTGATATTGATTAATACCAACAATTAATGCCTGACGACTCATCGTTTTGCCCTATACTTAGTTTTTTATTAGATTATATACATTAAGAAGATTCATTATGGCAAATTTAACCGCTATCACTTTAGATGATGGGACTAAAGTTATGATAGAAGCGACAGATACCAATCACTCTGGAAGTATAGCCTCAACTGAAAAAGAATTAGTAACCCGCAGTGGCAATCATTCTACATCCCAAGCAATGCAGCAATTTACCGCGATGCAGGGAACAATTAAAGCTTTTGCAGTTTATACTTTAAATTCGTTTAAACAAATTTCCAGCGCAAATGTGGATAAAGTGACCTTGGAGTTTGGAATCAATGTAGGCGGCGAGGCAGGAATACCTTATATCACCAAAGGCTCTGTAGAAAGTAATTTAAAAATTAAAGTAGAATGTTCTTTTCCTACTGAAGCGTAAATATCAGGCATACGTGGCTCGTGGCTCGTTCCCAACGTCTTCGTTGGGAACGCCTAATTAGAAGCTCTGCTTCTAGTATCGTCAAGCAGAGCTTGACAGTAGGCATTCCCAAGCTGGAGCTTGGGAACGAGACAGGACACCGAGACACGAGACAGAAACATCGACCCGCTTGGAAAAAAAATGAAATTACTTGCCATAGAAACCTCTACCGAAGCCTGTTCCGCCGCACTTTATCTTGATGATGAAATTCATGAATCATTTGAACTTGCACCAAGAGAGCATACTAAACGTATTTTACCGATGATAGATAAACTTATGGCGGAAGCACAATTAAAACCGCAGCAGTTAGATGGAATAGCATTTAGTTGTGGCCCTGGGTCATTTACAGGCGTTCGCATTGCCACAGGGATTACCCATGGAATTGCGCTTGGGGCTGATTTACCTGTTGTTCCCGTTTCGACACTCGCGGCAATCGCCCAAACATTTTTTAACCAAAACTTAGAAACCCTCGCTTTTACCGCAATGGATGCACGAATGAGCGAAATATTTTGGGGGGTCTATGAAAAAAATTCAGCAGGTTATGCCCAATTAGTTAATAAAGAAATGGTGACCCCTGCAACTGAAATTCAATTTCCAATACGCACAGGTGTCGGTATAGGAACGGGGTTTTCGCTTTATTCTAAAGAACTCACTCAAGCCCTAGGTGAATTACTTCAACGCTATGAAGCACATAATTTACCCCGAGCTAGTGCCGTTGCTCAACTCGGTGCTTTCGGCTTAAAAAATAATCAAGGTGTTCCTGTTGAACTGGCTCAACCTACCTATTTACGCGATAAAGTAGCAAAAAAAGAATCTGAACGCTAATCAGTTATATAATGGGATTATTATTTAATTTTATCTCCCCCCTGATATGGCGCAATATTTTGAAATTCATCCCGACAATCCACAACGACGCTTAATTCATCAAGCCGTTGAAATTATTCGTAAAGGCGGGGTCATTGTTTATCCGACTGATTCGTCTTATGCAATAGGTTGTCATTTAGGGGATAAACAGGCTGCTGATACAATTCGCCGAATCCGTCAACTTGATAATAGTCATGATTTTACCCTTGTTTGTACAGATCTAACGCAGGTTTCAACGTTTAGTAAAATCACCAATGATGCTCACCGACTAATCAAGACATTAACCCCAGGTGCTTTTACCTTTATTTTAGATGCAACCCGTGAAGTCCCTAAGCGTTTACAACATCCTAAGAAAAAAACCATTGGTATTCGTATTCCTGATAATGCAATTGTACAAGCATTATTAACCGAATTAGGCGAGCCTTTACTATCATCGACTTTAATCATGCCTGAGGGAGAACGCCCCTTATCTGATCCTTATGAAATTAGAGAATGCTTGGAACATGAGTTGGCTTTAGTGATTGATGGAGGAATTATTAGCGATCAACCAACCACCGTAATTAGTTTTGTCGGTGGTCAAACCGAAATTACTCGACAAGGCAAAGGGCTTGCACCAATGCTTGCTTAAGGCGTATTTATTATGGAAGAATTAACTCTGATTCAACGAATTGTCGTTTGGATTTTACCTGTTGTTTTTGCAATTACCGTACACGAAGTTGCTCATGGCTGGGTAGCCAAAAAACTGGGTGATAACACCGCTTCAAACTTAGGTCGATTAACACTAAATCCGATCAAGCATATTGATTTGGTAGGAACAATTATACTCCCTGCTTTATTACTAATTAGTTTTACAGGTTATATTTTTGGTTGGGCAAAACCTGTCCCTGTTAATATGCTAAATTTTAAAAAGCCACGGCAAATGATGGCGATTGTTGCCCTTGCAGGGCCTGTTTCTAATTTATTAATGGCGATAGGGTGGGCATTGATTATGCGCTTAGGCATTATGGTTTATCCACACAATGAATTTATTGCTCATCCTTTAATTTATACAGGCGTTGCGGGGATCAGTATTAATTTAGTGTTAGCACTGATTAATTTAATTCCCCTGCCGCCACTAGATGGCGGGCGGATTGTCGCAGGTATTCTTCCTCAAAAATGGGCTTATTATTACAACTTTTTAGAACGCTTCGGCTTTATTATTTTATTAATTTTATTATTCAGTGGCGGGCTAAATGTAATCTTAGGCTATCCCCTCTTTATGCTTCAACAATGGTTTTTTGCTTTAGGCGGCATGTAAAATAATAATTATTACTCTTTAAAATCAAATAAAAAATCTATGAAATTATGTAATTTTGACGCAAGTTTAGATAAACCTTTATTTTTAATCGCAGGCCCTTGTGTTATTGAAAGTGAACAACTGGCTTTAGATACTGCAGGTTACTTAAAAGAATTGACCGCTGAATTAAATATCCCTTTTATTTATAAATCTTCTTTTGATAAAGCTAACCGTTCCTCTCATGAGAGTTTTAGAGGGCTTGGGGTCGAAACAGGCTTACAAATTTTAGAAAAAGTTAAGCAAACAATCGGCGTTCCTGTCTTAACCGATGTCCATGAAGATACGCCCTTAGCAGAAGTCGCTAGTGTCGTTGATGTCATGCAAACGCCTGCTTTTTTGTGTCGGCAAACCAATTTTATTCAAAATGTTGCTAAACAAGGGATTCCTGTTAATATTAAAAAAGGACAGTTTTTAGCCCCGTGGGATATGAAACATGTGGTTAATAAAGCGAAAGCCACAGGGAATGAGCAAATTATGGTTTGTGAACGCGGGGTTTCATTTGGTTATAATAATTTAGTCTCTGATATGCGCTCACTTGCTGTGATGCGTGATACCCATTGCCCCGTGGTTTTTGATGGCACGCATTCGGTACAATTACCTGGGGGACAAGGAACAGTTTCAGGCGGGCAGCGTGAATTTGTGCCTGTTTTAGCACGGGCGGCGGTTGCAGTAGGTATTGCAGGCTTATTTTTGGAAACACACCCCAACCCTGAAAAAGCGTTAAGTGATGGCGCTAACTCTTGGGCATTACACCGAATGAAAGAATTATTAGAAACGTTAATAACGATAGATGAAGCCGTAAAAAAACTAACATTTATTGAAACCACACTTTAAAAAAGGGCTAATTTTATGGCAAATATTACTCGATTATCTCAACTAGATTTAAGCGCAAATTATAATTATGCCGACTATCTAACATGGACATTTGAAGATGCGCTCGAATTAATAAAAGGAAAAATTCAACTGATGTCACCTGCGCCTAATGTTAAACATCAACGAATTTCAATTTATTTAAGTAGCCAATTATTTTTTTATTTTGAAGATAAACGCTGTCAAGTTTTTGAAGCACCCTTTGATGTTCGCTTATATGATCGCAATAAATCTATATTAGAAAATAAAGCCATTACTACCGTGGTTCAACCTGATATTTGTGTCATTTGTGATCCTTGTCAATTAGATGAACAAGGGTGTAATGGCGCGCCTGATTGGGTGATTGAAATCTTATCTAAAGGGAACTCTAAAAAAGAAGTTAAAACGAAACATAAATTATATGCCTCAAGTGGCGTTAGTGAGTATTGGTTAATTTTTCCTTATGAACAAGTGATTCAACAATTTATTTTGGATAAAGCGAGTTCCGAGTATAAATTGCTCAATAATTATGCAGGAAATGATAAAGCAGCGTCTTATTTATTTCCTGATCTCAAAATTAATTTAGCTAAATTATTTAAAGAGACGTAACTATTCAATAGTCTCTAACGAATAGTTCACGCTCTACCTAACCACTATTACTTAAATTATTAACAAACCTTTTAAAGATATTTTATTTATGGAAAATAAACAAAAAGGTTGTCAAAATTGTGGGGGAATTGTTAAATTTTCCCCCAAAACAAGCAGTTTAAATTGTGATTATTGTGGGCATCAAAACACTATAAAACAAATTAGACACCCCAAAGGCGTGGAAGTATTTGAATTAGCGTCTTATCAAAAAGAAGTCTTCGATACCTCACAAATAGAGACACTGACTGTTAAATGTAGTGTTTGTAGTGCAGAAACAACTTTAGGTGAAAAACTGACCTCAAAAAGCTGTCCTTTTTGTGGAAATCCTTTAGTTTTAAAACAAAGTCGTGTTAAACGACTACATAAACCGCATTATGTCCTTCCCTTTGCAATCACTGATGATGAGGCTTTAATCTCTTTTCAAAAATGGATTCAAGGATTATGGTTTGCGCCCTCGATGTTAAAAAAACGGAAGCTAAAAAAAGATAAATTCAGAGGGGTTTATTTACCTTGCTGGGCTTATAATTGTGATACCGTTTCCGATTACAAAGGTAAACGCGGTGATAATGAAACGCGTTGGACAACCGATAGTAACGGTAACCGCACCTCAGAAACCTATACTTCATGGACAAAAAAACAAGGAACAGTTAAACACGATTTTAAAAATATTCTCGCCTTTGGCACTAACTCAATTCCTCAAGATGATCTTAATTTTACGGGCTGGGGATTATTAGACTTGCAGCCTTATAACCCTGATTTTTTACTAGGGTTTGAAACAGAAATTTATGAATGGACATTACGACAAGGTTATAACGGCGCAAAAGTTTATATGGTTGAGGCTATTCGAGGTTATATTAAACGCGATATAGGCGGGGATCATCAAACGATAAGCTGGGTTTCAACCGAATATGGTACGGTCTATTTTAAATTAATGCTATTACCTGTTTGGATTTCAGCTTATCGCTTTAGAGGGAAAATATATCAAATAATTATTAATGGCAAAACGGGTGAAATAAATGGAAAACGCCCTTTTAGCTGGATTAAAATAGCATCGGTCATTTTAGCGGTCACCCTGCCTTTATTTTATTTTTTTAGCTCAGAACCACAAACGTTTCAAGTTTTCTTAGCTAATTTAATTGAAAACATACCTAATTATTACAATATTTTCCTAAATTATTTTCCTCAATCCTTGTCTAGAATATTGCAATAAACTTACAAACTTCGCGCTTTAAAAAATGCTTGCTCCGATATT
>CAYROI010000087.1:0-7667 GCA_964425835.1 uncultured Methylococcaceae bacterium | reverse complement strand
ATGGTGCCTCAGGCCGGAATCGAACCGGCACGGTGTTGCCACCGCGGGATTTTAAGTCCCGTGCGTCTACCAATTTCGCCACCGAGGCATATCGTGGTGTGTCACTGGAATTAAGCATTATATAATAACAATTATATTTTAGCTAGTTTTTATGAAATTTATTTTTATAATTTAGTTATTATTATCACTAAGTATTTGTTTTATTAAGAAAGATGTAATTTATATTTAATGTTAATCATTGCCATTTATGATTTTAAATTATTTTTCTAAATTTTCAACTCTAGCTTCTAATTTTTTAAACTTTTTAAATAGTTCAGGTAATTTTGTTAAAGCGGCTAATTCTCGCCAAGCAATTTTTCTTTCTTTTGCGGGAAAGCCAAAAACTTGTGTTCCCGGTTTTATGTCTTGGGAAACCCCACTTCTTGCCATAACAACGGCTTGTTTCCCAATCGTAACATGATCGGCGATTCCTGCACTGCCTGCAAGTATTGCCCCGTCCTCAATCGTGCATGAACCTGAAATACCTGATTGACCACAGATAATCACATTACGACCAATTTTATTGTTATGTCCTAATTGCACTAAATTATCTATTTTACTTCCTGCACCAATCACAGTAGAGCCTAATGCACCTCTATCTATGCAGCTATTTGCCCCAATTTCTACATTAGATTCAATAATAACATTGCCGACATGGGGAACTTTAATATGTTGATTATCGCGGTATTTATAACCAAAACCATCTGCACCAATGACAGACCCTGAGTGAATAATGACGTTATCGGCGATTTCAGTATTATCATAAATAACAACTTGTGGGTAAATACGGCAGTTTTTACCAATTTTAACGTTGAATCCTATTTGAACATTGGCAAAAATTTGGCTGTTATCGCCAATTTGACTGTTTGCTTCTATACTTGTAAAAGCACCAATATGGATTGAATTTCCTAGCTTGATATTTTCAGCAATGACGGTTTGTTGTGCTATTTTAGACGGGATTATTTTTGCAGGGTAAAGGGCAGTTACCGCATTTAAAAAACTTATTTCAGGATCAGAACAGACTAATAAAGCTAAACCTTCGGGTGCATCTTCTGTAGAAAATTTATCAGAAATAAAACACGCAGCGGCTTTACTGTCTTTTAAATATTTAGCATATTTAGGACTACTTAAAACCGTAATTTGATTTTCTTTTGCCTCCATAATATCGGCTGCGGCGGTAATTTTAATTTTAGGATTACCATGGCTGATTTTTGCCTGGCAAAGTTTACTCAGTGTTTCGATAGTCAACGTCATATTATTTCCAAATAGCTAAAATGTTAGTGAAATCATCGGTCCATGGTTTCATGTTGAAATAAAGAGGGAGTTTTTGCCATGTACCTAAGCGGCTTTTGGCTAAAGGGTTTAAAGTTTTTGGGTCGCGACTCATTACGACCCAGTCGGTTGCAACGACTAAAGGAGCTGGGTTTTTAGGTTTAAATTCTTGAATTAATGCGGCAAGTTTGAGCGTTTGAGCGTGATTTGCAATAACTTTTTTAATGGCTAAATGGCGGTTGGTAATATGAAAGGCGAGAATACCATTTGGTTTTAGTTTATCAAAATAAAGTTGAATTGCTTCTTGAGTTAATAAATGAATCGGAATAGCATCTGAACTAAAAGCATCAAGAATTAATAAATCAAACTTTTCAGTAGGTTCATTTTTTAATGATAATCTTGCGTCACCGACTTTCATGGTTGCGTTTTTTGCACACAACGATAAATATTGAAAATAATGTGTATTGCGAGCAATCTCAATGACCAAAGGATCGATTTCATAGAATGTCCACTTTTGCTGTGGTTTTGCATAACACGCTAATGCACCAGCCCCTAAGCCAACTGAGCCAATAACCCAATGGTCGTTTTTGTTTTCAAATGCTTCAAATAATTGTCCCATAGGTCCTGGACGACTGTAATAAGTCAAGGGGATTTTTTTTAAATGAGGTGCCAGTCTTTCTGCGCCATGCTTGGTTGTCCCATGAAAAAGTTCATGGTATTTTTCAGGCTGATTATTTTCATTGATAAGCATTGCTTCGCGTACTGAAAATACCCCAAAAAAACTACGTTTTTGATAAAGTGTATGGGAAAGTATGCTATGAAGTCCAATACTAAAAAATAACAACGTAGCTGTTAATAATGCGAGCGTAATGGTTTGTTTTCTAAAAGCATAGGTTAAACCTGCTAATAAAATTAAAACCACACCAATACTATCTAAATAGGCGGAGAAGTTATTGATTAAATGATAGAGACTCAAACCGATAATAAATAATAAAACTGGGAAAACAGCGTGTAGGCTTAAGTTTTTTATTGTTTTTAAGTCCATGCAGGTTTTTGTTAATAAACCTGGGCGTAATAATAAGGCTGCAACGATCATGATTGGGTATTCATAAACGCCTTGGAAGACAAAAGGGGCAACAAAGGTGTTAAACATTCCTCCTAACATGCCTGCGAATGACATAATTAAATAAAAAGTGGTTAGGTGCGCGGTTTTAGGGCGCGATTTTGCAAGTTCGCCATGACAGACCATAATCGCTAAAAAAAATGCGGTTAAATGCAATAATAAATCTAACCAATAAGGAAGTAGCGCAGGATTAATGAAGGAATAGGCAATAAAGGGTAATAAAATGACAGGTTGGAAGTTGACCATCAAGGGATGAATTTTATCTGCCCATGAGGAAAAAACTAAGACAAAGCTCAATAAAAAAAGAGTGAGCGGAATGATCCACAATAAAGGGACAGAGGCTATATCGGTACTAATAAAATTAGTTAGCCCCAATAATAGGCTTGAGGGAACAAAGGCTAGTAATCCCCAATGAATTTTTGTATAAAGTGTTACGTTTTCTGTTTCAGGTTCTTGTTTTTCATTAAGCGGTTTTTGTTGTGATCGCCATAATAATAATCCACAACTTATGATTAAAAGCGATAAAAGAACGTAGCCACCACTCCAAAGTATTTTTTGTGTGGCTAAACCAATATTAGGTTCAATTAAAAACGGATAGCTTAAAAGGGCTAATAAACTGCCTGAATTACTGGCCGCATATAAATAATAAGGGTCATGGCTAGTATGATGTCCGATATTTGCAAACCACTTTTGTAATAAGGTTGAGGTAGTGGAAACGACAAAAAAAGGCAAACCAATGGCTAATAATAAAATCCACATGAGCCAGAGTGTCGGGTTGCTTTCTGTGGGTGGACTTGCATTGTCTGGAAGCGCAAGTGGCAGTGCTAAAAAACTGATAATAATAACAATGGCATGAATTTGAATTTGCCGATGCTGCTTTATATGGGTGGCAAGATAATGGGCGTACAAATAGCCCAAAAAGAGTATGGTTTGATAAAAAACCATACAGGTATTCCAAACCGCAGGTGAACCACCCAGTAAAGGTAATAGCGTTTTACCAAACATAGGTTGCACGATAAACATCAGTGAGGCACTGACGAATAAGGTGAAGGCGAATAGGAAAATGAGTAATCGGTTACGGTTTGCTGACGCGTTCATGATTTAACGTTTAGTTATTTATTGTTATTTAGTGGGTTTTTAATCTACATTTTATTAATTAGACTAAGTTCATGCTTCATGATTTTAAAAACGTTTTAGAATAATTTCTAACACTAATTTACTTCCAAAATATGCCAGTAGTAAGAGTATAAATCCTGCAAGCGTGAGTTTTACTGCCGTTTGCCCGCGCCAGCCATAAAGCTTGCGACCCATTAAAAGTGCTGAAAAAATTAGCCAAGCAACAATTGATAAGATTGTTTTATGTACCAAGTGTTGAGCAAATAAATCATCAATAAATAATATCCCCGTGACCAATGATACGGATAAAAACAATAACCCCACAGTAATCATTTGAAACAATAAGGATTCCATGGTTTGTAAAGCAGGTAAGTTGAGAATAAATTTTTTAGGCGGATGACAGCGTAATTGTTTTTCTTGAAGGGCTAAAAATAGTGCCTGTAGTGCGGCAATACTTAACAGACTAAAAGCAATGATAGAACTAAAAATATGAATATTCATCTGCCAAGTATGATGCGGAAGGATTTGGTATTTATCAGAATAAATTATGTCTAAAGTGAATATAATAGTAGCGAATGGAAAAACAATGACACCAAGTTTTTCGACAGGTTTACTGAGATTGGCTAAAAGCAGTAAAAATGCAACTAACGCTGAAATCAAAGACGCTGTATTAAATAAGCTAAAATTAAAATGATTAATTTGTAAAAAAAATAACCCAATGTAGCTAAAGTGCATGATGACGGCCAACCATGCCAAATAGATTGCTTTATATTGGCTTTGTTGTCGGCAAAAACCTTTGATTAAATAGACACTCGCGCCTAAATAAGCACAAATAGTCAATAGTGCAACTAGGTTAAGATTCATCATGAGGACTCGTTTAAAAAGGAAACTAATAAGGGCTTAAAGATAGGGTATGGTAATATATTCAGCCTGTTTGTCCTAATGCTTATCAGTCCTTATTGATTGGTTTTAGCTTAGGCATCTGTATTTAATATTGATAATGACCTAAAAGATACCTATGTTTGATAATTTAACCGACCGCTTAAATAGCACCCTTAAAAAAATAAAAGGTCAGGGAAAACTGACTGAACTTAATGTAAAAGAGACCTTGCGTGAAGTAAGAATGGCATTATTAGAAGCTGATGTTGCTTTGCCTGTGGTCACAGACTTTATTGCCAACGTAAAAAAAGGTGCGTTAGGACAAGCTGTGCAAACAAGCTTATCACCAGGGCAAGCATTGGTTAAAGTGGTTCAGGATGAACTCATTAAGGTGATGGGAGATGCGAACGAGACATTAAATCTTAAAACAAATCCGCCTGCCGTTATTTTAATGGCAGGTTTGCAAGGTGCAGGTAAAACGACGACCGTTGCAAAACTTGGGCTTTGGTTGCAAAAAAATGAAAAGAAAAAAGTCGGGGTGGTGAGTGCGGATATTTATCGACCCGCAGCGATAAAGCAATTAGAAACTTTAGCGAATGATTTAGATTTAACTTTTTTTGAAAGTGATAGCTCACAAGACCCTGTTGATATAGCGAATAATGCAATAGAAGCGGCAAAAAAGAAATTCCTAGATGTCGTAATTGTTGATACCGCAGGACGGTTGCATATTGATGATAAAATGATGGGCGAAATAAAAGCCCTTCATGCCGCCATTAATCCTGTTGAAACCTTGTTTATTGTCGATAGTATGACAGGACAAGATGCAGCAAATACGGCTAAAGCTTTTAATGATGCACTGCCTTTAACAGGGGTGATATTAACCAAAGCAGATGGGGATGCCAGAGGCGGGGCTGCTTTATCTGTTCGCCATATCACAGGGAAACCAATTAAATTTATTGGGATGGGTGAAAAAGCCGATGCCTTAGAGCCTTTCCACCCTGAGCGTATTGCTTCACGTATTCTTGGAATGGGCGATATGTTATCGCTGATTGAAGAAATTGAGCAAAAAGCCGATAAGAAAAAAGCTGACCGTTTAGCACATAAAGTAATGAAAGGGAGGGGCTTTGATTTAGAAGACTTCCGTGAACAGCTTGAACAAATGCAAAGTATGGGCGGGGTAAAATCAATGATGGATAAGTTGCCTGGTATTAATGAAGTCCCCGCGCATTTAAAAGATCAGGTTAATGATAAGGCCTTATCACGACAAATTGGGGTAATTAATTCAATGACGATGCAGGAACGCCGCACACCTGACTTAATAAAAGGTAGCCGTAAGCGGAGAATTGCAGTTGGTTGTGGGCAAGAATTGCAAGATGTGAATCGAATTTTGAAGCAGTATAAAATGATGCAGAAAATGATGAAACGGATGAAAAAAGGTAATTTGACCAATATGATGCGAGGAATGAAGAGTAATTTACAAAGTATGCGTCGATAATTTTTAGGAAGATAAGATGAAATTTTTATGGGTGTTAGCCTTATTAACGATTAGTCAGCCTGCCATTTCAGTAGAACCTTTATCTGTTAAAGAAATAACGCAGGGGGTTTATGTCCATGTTGGTAAGCCTGAATTACCTGACACCCATAATCATGGCGCGATTGCAAATATTGGTTTTATTGTAGGTAAAAAATGTGTGGCAGTCATTGATTCGGGCGGAAATCTGGAACAAGGCAAAGCATTAAAAAAAGCCATTACGCAGATTACTGATACACCTATTTGTTATGTAATTAACACCCATGTTCATCCCGACCATATTTATGGTAATCGTGCCTTTAAAACCGTAGGGGTTGAATTTGTAGGTCACTACAAGTTAGCAAGAGCAATGGCAATGCGTAAGGATTATTACGTAAGTCATGCAAAAGAACAATTAGGGATTAACTTGACTTCTGAGGATATTATTCCGCCGACAATTCCAGTCACTAATACTTTAAAAATTGATTTAGGGGGGCGTGAACTAGAATTAACCGCTCACCCTACCGCGCATACCGATAATGATTTAAGTATTTATGACAAACAAACTAATACGTTATGGCTGGGGGATTTATTATTTCGTGAGCATATTCCTGTGATAGATGGTAGTGTTAAGGGATGGTTGGCAGTTTTAGCACGTTTGGAAAAACAAAATTATAAATACGTAATTCCAGGACATGGCGCGGTTGTTACCGATTGGAAACATAGCTTGCAACCACAAAAACGTTATTTGACCTTATTAGTGAATGAAACCAGAGCAATGATAAAACAAGGGAAGTTTTTAGAAGAGGCAATCAATACGGTTGCTTATTCTGAGAAAAAACGCTGGAAACTGTTCGATCAATTTCATCGTAAAAATATCACTGCAGTTTTTGCAGAATTAGAGTGGGAGGAATAAAAAATGTCTATTTATTTGAGTGATCTGATTATTTATCCGATTAAATCATTAGCGGGAGTTCACGTTCAACAATGGCAAGTTAATGCGAAAGGCTTACTTTATGATAGAAAATGGATGTTGATTGATGAAAATAATAAATTTTTATCACAACGCCGTTTTCCCAAAATGGTCTTAATTCATCAAGTAATAGAAAAAGATCGTTTGATTTTATCTGCACCTGGTATGGAAGATAAAACGTTATTGTTAAATGATACGGAGACAGGCGAGGAAGTGATGGCTGAAATTTGGCATGATCGCTGTCTTGCTCGATTTGTTTCTGAAGAAATGGATCGGTGGTTTAGCCAGTTTTTAGAAACGCGATGTCGTTTAGTTTATCAACCTGAAAATGCGACTCGTGCAGTAGATCCGCGCTATGGAAAAGCGAGCGATCAAGTTCATTTTACAGACGAATTCCCTTTTCTTATTATTTCTGAAGGCTCTTTAGAAGCACTTAATGAAGCCATGGGGATCACATTAACGATGGCACGATTTCGTCCTAACTTGGTGATTGCCAATTGTGAAGCTTATGCTGAGGACACTTGGCGGAAAATTCGCGTGGGTGAAATTAATTTTAGGTTGCCCAAGCCATGTGCGCGTTGTGGTATTCCTGCAATTAACCCGAGCAATGCTGAAATTACCAAAGAACCTTTAGCAACTTTGAGTCGTTTGCGAAAATGGCAAGGGGAAGTGTATTTTGGGCAAAATGCACTCCCTGATACACAGGGAATACTGAAATTGGGTGATGAAATCATTATTAATGAAATCGGTAAGGC
>CAYROI010000086.1:5426-7887 GCA_964425835.1 uncultured Methylococcaceae bacterium | reverse complement strand
ACCGAAGAGGAATTTGCAGAAATATTTGAAGCATTTTATTTTTTAAGAGAGGCAGAAATTAATGAAAAAGAGGCGTTACATATTATTGCAAAAGAGCAAACTAAACCTGCTGCTCAAAATTTATTAGCTGTTTTATTGAATGCGCCTAGTTTTATTGAAGGTCTGAGCCAGTTTCCAAACTACGCGCCTGAATATGTCATTACTCTTTTACGCCAAGGACAAAAAAATAAGGAAGAAGTTAAGGTGTTAGCAAGTCTTTCAGAGCATTTTACCAAAATTTTATTTTTAGATGAGGAAGGGGGAACGTATAAACAGCGATTAAAAAAGCATCTAACTTATCCTATTGGTACATTAGTTGTTGCTTTTATTATTAGTGCGGTACTTTTGATTTTTGTAGTACCTGTTTTTGATGAGGTATTTCAATCCTTTGGAGCAGAGTTACCTGCGCTTACACAGCTAGTTGTAAGATTATCAGAATTTATGCAACAATGGTGGTGGCTATGTATTGGCTTTATATGGCTTAGTTTATTTTGTTTTAATCATAAAATGAATCAGCGGTTTCGCTCTAAATTAGCCCTCTATTTTTCAGCGACAAGGTATGTAGAATCATTTCTTACCCTAAGAACTTTACACTTGTTATTAAGTTATGATTTTAAACTGCAACAAGCGTTACGATTATCGACAACGGTAAGCCAAAATACTGTGATTATAGAAGCTTTAAATAAAAGTGCGGATGCGGTTGCGGAAAAAAAATCATTTGTTGATTATCTAAAAGAAAAAGCGGTTTTTCCTAATAAAATTTTACCAGGACTTAGAATATTTGAAAAAACTAATCGTTTTATTATTTTACAAAAATTAATTAATAGAAATGAGTTTATTCTTAAGAAAAATTTAAGCGAGGCATCAAAAATAATGAATAGCGTAATAATGGTTATTATGGGAATTATTGTAGGCATATTTATCATTGCGATGTATTTGCCTATTTTTTCAATGGGGGCGGCGGTTATTGGCTAGGAAAAATTATGAATCAATTAAATAAAAATAAAGGCTTTACCTTGATTGAGCTAATGATTGTTGTTGCAATTATTGGCATATTAGCTTCCATTGCTTTGCCTGCCTATCAAATTTATATGAAAAAGGCAAAAGTTACAGAAGTTTTTTCGCTATCAACATTTCTTAAACGTGATATTGCTGATTATTATGCCTATTATGGTGAAATGCCAAAAAATAATAAAACATTATACTTACCTGAACCTGAGTTATTACAAGGGAGTAATGTTGCCCGAATGGAAATTGAAGCAGGTGCTATTCACGTTAAAATAAATAATACAGGAAATGACGATGAAAATACATTGAGTCTACGTCCTGCTGTCATTAAAAAGTCAAATGTAGATTATATTATCTGGGTTACGGGTAATAATAAAATTAAAAACTCAGCGTCTATAGAGGTCTTAGGTGAAAATAAAACAACTATTAATGATAACTTATATTAAGGATGTTTCTAATGAATAAACAAAAAGCATTTACACTAATTGAATTAATGATAGTTATCGCTATTATTGGCATTTTATCAACGCTGGCAATGCCAACTTTTCAAAGTCGAGTGATTAGATCGCAGATTAGTGAGGCGGTAGCAATTTCTGATAGTATGAAAAATAATATTAATCAGTATTACCAAAAAACACGACAATTTCCTAGTAATAATACCCAAGCAGGTTTCCCAGAGGCAAAGTATTTAATCGGTAATTTTTTTACAAAAATAGAAGTGATAGACGGGGCTATTCATGTACATTTAGGGAATCGAATTAATAAAAATGCAAGAGGCAAGATATTAAGTTTTAGACCTGCAGTGGTAGAAAATAGCCCAGAAAGCCCCATTGCATGGGTTTGTGGTTATGCAGAAGCTGTTAAAGGAATGAAGAGCGTAGGAAGTAATAAAACCAATGTTCCACCCGTATTTTTAGATATGGGGTGTCGTAGCTGGCAGGTGGCTTTAAATTAGTTTTATTTACCTTAATTTTTAATAAAGCCGCGAATTTTTGCTATTACGAAAAATTAAAGGCTGTTCCTCCGTTTGTTGAGATTTTTCTTTAGCGGTTTTAATTGCATCTTCAATTAAATGATGATCGGGGGATTTACTACAAACAGGATCGGTCGCGTACATATCGCCTTTAAGTAAATAAGCTTGGCAACGGCAACCACCAAAATCTTTGGTCTTTTCATCACAACTGCGACAAGGTTCTTGCATCCATTCAGTGCCTCTAAAAAAATTAAAGGCTTTCGAGTCATGCCAAATTTCTTCAATGCTCGTCTCATTAACATTAGGGCAATCTAGTTCAGGTAACTCACGTGCAGAATGGCAGGGCAGGGCAACACCATCGGGTGCAATGGTTAAAAAAGTAGTTCCCCATCCATTCATACAAGCCTTAGGGCGGTCTTCATGGAAATCAGGAACAACATA
>CAYROI010000086.1:0-5326 GCA_964425835.1 uncultured Methylococcaceae bacterium | reverse complement strand
ACCATTGGGTAGCCGTGTTTTTTGACTAAATGGGCGACTTTCTTTTTATGCTCAAATGATTTTGTTCCTGCTATATAATCGCTAAGTTCTTTGCTGCTCGCTTGGATGCTGACTTGAATATGATCTAATCCTGCTGTCTTTAAAGCCATAATTCGCGCTTCATCCAACCCATAAGCTGACGTAATTAAATTGGTGTAATAGCCTAGTTCACGCGCATGTTTAACAATTTCTTCTAAATCTTTTCTAACGAGTGGCTCGCCGCCTGATAAACCTAATTGTACTGCACCCATTTTTCGAGCTTGGGTTAAAACCCGTTTCCAGTCATCTGTGGTTAATTCTTGTGGATATTTACTATAGTCCAAAGGATTGGCACAATAAGGGCATTGTAGTGGGCAGGAATAGGTGAGTTCTGCCAATAACCAACGCGGTGGGGTAATATTAGTTTTGTTGAATCCAGCCATTTTTTAAGGCATCCTCTAAGAAATTAAGCACATCTTTTTCAAGATTGGTGGTTTGAAATTTAGCTTCTAATTCGTCAATAATTTGTGCTAATTGACGTGTGCCATCACACAATTTTAAAATTTCTGCGGAAGGTTGATTTAATTCAACCATACCTTCTGGGTATAATATGATATTTTTTTGTTGTGCCTCTTCCCATTGTAAACGGTGCATAGGGGAAAAATTAAGGGTTAAATCAGGATTGATACGCATAATTATTTTAGGTTTTTGCTATGATTTTAGTGGCTTAGGATAGCATTTTTGACGACTATTTTTTAATAAAATACATGATTAAACGAGATAAGGCAGTTGAATTGAAACTTAAAGTGCTAAAATGTCGATTTTTATGTGCTAAATAATGTAAGTCTTGGGTTATATTGACAATGACTTTTAATTTTAACGATTCAATTGTTTGTAAGAGGTATCTACTATGAGTTTTAATAATTTTCTTAATAACATTAAAGATAAAATGTCTGAGTTGAAAACTGAGGCATTAAAATTTAAAAATAAAGAATTTCTTCATGCCGCAATGGCAGGGGCAGCATTGATTGCGTTGGCAGATGGCGAAATTAGTTCGTCTGAAAAACAAAAAATGATTAAGTTTATTGAAAACCATGAGGCATTATCTATTTTTAGTACCGCTGATGTCATTAAATCGTTTCAAGAATTTGTCTCTCAAATTGAATTTGATAAAGATATTGGCGATGCTAAAGCCTACGAATCCTTAAGGAAATTAAAAAAGAATGAAGAGGCATCACGGTTAGTTTTACGAATGATTATTTCAATTGCAGCGGCCGATGGGGATTTTGATGCGGATGAAAAAGTCATGGCGGTTAATATTGCTCGTGAATTAAATTTAAATCCAGCAGATTTTTCCCTATAAATTTACAGGGGTGGACTCAATTCATCCTATGTGGGTTATGTTATACAACTAAATGAGGAATACGCCCTTATGGCAAGCTATAATATTATAGAACATCAATACGATACCATTATTGTTGGCGCAGGCGGTGCAGGTTTACGTGCAACTTTGGGTATGGCTGAAAAAGGCTTAAAAACTGCCTGTATTTCTAAAGTTTTTCCAACCCGTAGTCATACGGTTGCCGCACAAGGGGGCATTAGTGCCGCATTGGGTAATGCGGGTGAAGATGATTGGCGTTGGCATATGTATGATACGGTTAAAGGGTCTGATTGGTTGGGCGATCAAGATGCGATTGAGTATATGTGTCGTGAAGCGATTCCCGCTGTTTTAGAATTAGAACAATATGGCGTGCCTTTTTCACGTACCGAGGACGGTAAAATTTATCAACGCGCTTTTGGGGGAATGACGACAAAATTTGGTGAAGGGGTTGCTCAACGAACTTGTGCGGCGGCTGATGTTACGGGTCATGCTATTTTACATACGTTGTATCAACAATCGCTAAAACATAAAGCTGAGTTTTTTGTTGAATACATTGTGCTAGATTTGATTATGGAAAATGGCGAATGTAAGGGCGTATTAGCTTGGTGTTTGGATGATGGAACACTCCATTTGTTTAGAGCGCATATGACGGTTTTAGCAACAGGTGGTTATGGGCGGTGTTTTTTTTCCTGTACTTCAGCACATACGGTAACAGGCGATGGGAATGCAATGGTCTTACGGGCAGGATTGGCTTTGCAGGATATGGAATTTATCCAATTCCATCCAACAGGTATTTATGGCGCAGGCTGTTTAATTACCGAGGGCGTAAGAGGTGAGGGCGGTTATTTAACCAATTCTGAAGGGGAGCGTTTTATGGAACGTTACGCACCGAATGCGAAAGATTTAGCGTCTCGTGATGTGGTAAGTCGTGCGATTACGATGGAAATTCGAGAAGGACGGGGAGTCGGTGAAAATAAAGATCATGCGTATTTACATATCGAACATTTAGATCCCGAGATTATCAAAGAGCGATTACCTGGAATTTCAGAAACCGCACGTATTTTTGCAGGGGTTGATGTGACTAAAGATCCTATTCCTATTTTGCCTACCGTGCATTACAACATGGGGGGTATTCCGACTAATTATAAAGCCGAAGTGGTTACTTTGGACGATGTTGGAAATCCTGAAGCGGTTGTTCCTGGGTTAATGGCGATTGGAGAAGCCGCTTGTGTTTCTGTTCACGGTGCAAACCGTTTGGGTTCAAACTCATTATTAGATTTAGTAGTTTTTGGACGGGCAGCAGCGATTCGTTGTGCTGAAATTATTACACCTAGAACCCCGCATTTGCCGCTGAAAAAAGAGGCTTGTGATGCCGCTTTAGATCGTTTTGATAAAATCCGTCATTCACAAGAAGGCACACAAAAAACCGCAGATATTCGTTTAGCCATGCAGCAAACCATGCAAACCCATGCCTCAGTTTTTAGAACGGGTGAGGTTTTACAACAAGGGATTGCTGAATTAAAAATGGTACGGGAATTGTTTAATGACGTTCAGGTGAGTGATTCATCACTGATTTGGAATACGGATTTGGTTGAAACCTTGGAGCTTGATAATTTATTAGCGCAAGCAACTGTAACGATTGCAAGTGCGGCGAATAGAACAGAAAGTCGAGGGGGACATTCACGAGAAGACTACCCTGAACGTGATGATAGTAATTGGTTAGAGCATACTTTGGTTTGGTTGGAGGGGGATGATGTTTCTATTGATTATCGTCCTGTTCATATGCACACCTTGACCGATGATGTTAAGTCTATTCCACCTAAAACGAGGGTTTATTAATGGTTGAGTTTGCATTGCCTAAAAATTCTAGGCTGACTAAAGGTAAAGAATTTCTTGCATCTGAGGATGCGACCAGAATAAAGCGCTTTGAGGTTTATCGCTGGGATCCTGATACTGATGAAAATCCACGTATAGATCTTTACGAAATTGATTTAGATCGTTGTGGGCCTATGGTGTTAGATGCGATTTTAAAAATTAAAAATGAAATTGATTCAGGGCTAACCTTTCGCCGTTCTTGTCGTGAGGGTGTTTGTGGTTCTTGTGCAATGAATGTTAATGGTAAAAATACATTGGTTTGTACCAAAGCGATTGATGATTATGATGGCACGATTAAAATTTTTCCTTTACCGCATTTGGATGTTGTTAAAGATTTAGTCGCTGATATGACGAATTTTTATGCACAATATGCTTCAATTAAACCGTGGATAGAAACACAAACACCTGCACCTTCAGATCATGAACGTTTACAAAGTAAAGATGATCGGAAAAAATTAGATGGTTTGTATGAATGTGTTTTATGTGCGTGTTGTTCAACGAGTTGTCCTAGTTATTGGTGGAATAGTGACCGTTATTTAGGTCCTGCGACTTTATTACAAGCTTATCGCTGGCTTGTAGACAGTCGCGATGAAAATACTGGACAACGCTTAGATGAATTGGAAGATCCTTTTAAACTTTATCGCTGTCATACGATTATGAATTGTACGGATACTTGTCCTAAAGGCTTGAATCCTGCGAAGGCAATTGCGGAAATTAAAAAAATGTTATTAGTACGTCAAGAGGGATAAAATAGGTGGTAGGACGAATTGAGTTCGTTCTACCGCTGAATTTTATTTATGCTTTAAATACCATTGAACGGTTTTCCTAATCCCTGTTTCAAAACTTTCTTTGGGTGTCCAATTGAGTTCTCTTTGAATTTTACTGGCATCAATGGCATAGCGGACATCATGACCTGAGCGGTCAGTGACATAGGTAATTAAATCTTGATAGGCATTAATACCTTTAGGTTTATTGGGTGCAAGTTCCTCTAATAAATGACAAATTGTATGAACGACCTCAATATTTTGTTTTTCATTATGCCCACCAATATTATAAGTTTCTCCAATTGTTCCTTGTAGAGCTACCAAGATTAACGCTTGGGCATGATCTTCAACATAGAGCCAATCACGAATCTGATTACCTTTACCATAAACAGGCAGTGGCTTTCCTTCCAAAGCATTTAATATCATCAGTGGGATTAATTTTTCAGGAAACTGATGAGGCCCATAATTATTTGAACAGTTAGTGATTAAAACGGGTAAGTCATAAGTTCTATGCCAAGCTCTAACTAAATGATCGGAACTGGCTTTTGCAGCGGAATAGGGGGAACTTGGCGAGTAAGCAGTGGTTTCTTTAAATAAGGGTAAGGTTTCGCCTGCCTCTTGCTCATCAGGATGCGGTAGATCACCATAAACTTCATCGGTAGAAATATGGTGAAAACGAAAATTATTTTTTTTATCTGTTTTTAATTGAGACCAATAATGACGCGCTTGTTCCAGCAAGGTATAAGTGCCAACAATATTAGTTTGAATAAATTCAGCAGGGCCATCAATGGAACGATCAACATGGGTTTCTGCTGCAAGGTGCATCATAATATCAGGTTGATACGTATTAATTACTCGTTCAATTTCAGGCGCATTACAAATATCCACTTGTTCAAAATGATAACGTGAACTTTTATCAATTGATTTTAAAGTGTCCAAATTACCCGCATAAGTCAACTTATCAACGTTAATGACGGTATGAGAACTATTATCAATGAGTTCACGAATAACCGCAGAGCCTATAAATCCTGCACCGCCTGTGACTAAAATACATTTATTATTAGATGATGCCATAGTTTTAATTATTAAGTTGGTTTAAGCATTGCTGTAAAGCGTCTTTCCAATAAGGTATCTTTAAATTAAAAGTTTGTTTAATTTTAGCTTTATTCAAAAGACTATAATGGGGGCGTTTAGCGGCAGTTGGGTAATCTTTGGTCTCAATGGCATTCAGTTGACAGTCCATTGAACTCAATTCAAAAATAGCTTTTGCAAAATCATACCAACTACA
>CAYROI010000085.1:5049-7913 GCA_964425835.1 uncultured Methylococcaceae bacterium | reverse complement strand
TTCATTACCCTAATATTTTTATGGATTTTAAAATTCGCCAACAACTCTTCAATAAATTTATTCTATTTTTTATCCTATTCGCTTCACATCCTGTTTTTGCACAAACGCCCCCAGCTTTTCCCTATGTGCTGCCACCTGCTACCCAAGAAAGTTTTTTAGGAAAAATTGAGCCTTTTTGTCCAGAAACCGTTAATCCAGATTGGCGACAAGCGCAGGTTATTGATGGGGTAACTATTGCTGCCTCGCCTATTTGTTCACCTGATAATCCTTATACTGTTGCCGCTTCGGTTAAAGGAGTCAATAATGTTTCGATGGCAACGTTGATGCAAACACAACTTTCGCTAGATTCGGTGACAAAAATCCATGATATTGACGGGGACGGTGATCCTGATGAAATTCATATCCGTCTGGAAGTGATGGATTTAAATGGTTTTTCACCTGATATTAACAAAGTAATTAACAGTTATTCTATTGCCCCAGGCATTCAGCCTGGGTTTTGGGTATTTGCGCCCAAAAGTCGCGGCATGTCCACAGAAAGTTTTGCTAGTGTTAAGGCTAATCCTTTATTAAGAATGCCTTCCCCTGCTATTCGCGTTGAACAAGGCGATAAAATTATTGTGACTTTGGAAAACTCGCATTATTTTCCCCATAGCATCCATTTTCATGGGGTCGATCATCCGTTTAAAAAAAATGATGGTCAGGGGAATGATGGCGTGCCACAAACCAGCAATAAATTGTTATTTCCAGGAAAGCGTTTTAGTTATGAATTTACCCCAAGGCAATCGGGAACGATGATGTATCATTGCCATGTGCAAGCCCATACGCATATTTTAATGGGGCTGATTGGCTTATTTATTGTCGAAGAAAACCGCCCTAATAATTGGCTACAAACGTTTAATATTGGGGCGGGGTTTGTACGCCATTCTTCAGTTGCGGTAACAGACAATTATGCACGAGAATATGATTTACAGTATCAAGATATTGATAAAAAACTGCATCATTTAAATCAATTAGGCAATGATTCCAGATTATTAGCCAAAGCCTTTAATCGCGACTATAACATTAGCCAACGTCAGCCTAATTATTTTTTATTAAATGGTCGCTCATTCCCTTACACGCTAAGAGAGTCGCTTATTGTCGTAAAGCCTGAAGAAAGAATTAAACTACGGGTACTCAATGCAGGCGATGAATTATTAGCCTTACATTTACACGGGTTTAAGCCAACGATTACCCATTTAGACGGGGTAAAATTAAAACCTGAAGCGCAAATACAACGCGATGTATTTACTTTAGGCTCTGCGCAACGGATTGATTTGGAACTTTATGCACATAACGATGGCTTAAATAATATGGGCGCAGGCGTTTGGACTTTTCATGACCACAATGAAAAAGGGGTCACAACAGATGGTGTTTATCCTGGGGGTAATATTAGTAGTCTTGTTTTTGAATCTTTTTTAGCAAAAAATGGGATGCCAAAAATACAAGGCGTTGATACAAGTCCTTTTTTCACCAAAGAATTTTATCAAAAAAAATATCCTTTATGGAATTTATCCGATGACAGACGATTGTATGGTGAGACAGGACTAATAGATTCAAAAAACAAGGCTAAAACTGAGGAAAGTAGTTATTCTATGAGTTCTTTGATGATGCTTATCATGCAAATTGTACTGTTGTTAATTACTTTCTTAATGATTGAACGATTGAGGAAAAAAAATGTTGAAAAATAAAGGTGTTAGCTGTAAACCAATTTATAACACGGTTGTGTTAATTACCTTACTTTGGGTTAGTAATCTTGCTGCGGAAAGCACGCATGCGATGCGAATGGATGCGACGGGGATGGTGATGAATGAAAATAAAGATAAGCTACCTAAAGACTGTGCCAAAATTTCAGAAGAGATCACCTTAAAAGTGAGTGCGGGGACAAAATACGCTAAAAAATACCCTGGCACTGTTTTTGGCTATAATCAGCATCAATGGCATGTAAAGCCTTGTGCGCGGGTGACGGTTGAATTCACGAATGAGGATGAAATTCGCCATCAATGGATGATTCATGGCTTACCTAGTTATTTATATCCTAATGGTATGTTTCACATTGAAGACAATGGCTTAGGTAAAAAAACGGCGACGTTTATTGTGCCAAGTAGTGAGTATACGTATCTTGTGCATTGTGATATTGCGCAACATATGGAAAAAGGAATGAAAGCGCAATTAATCGTTGGCAAAGGGCGCGGGAATTTAGCAGGTATTCCAGGAATTTCAGCTCCAACCATTACCGATAAATTTTAAATTAGGTCGCTTTTACTTTTTGCTGTCTTTTTAGTATAAAAACAACAGTTTTTTTAGACGCTATGCTGACTTTTAAATAAGGATTACAAAAGTTAAATCTTTGTTATAATCGGCAGTTATTCATATTTAAAATTATTTTAAAGTTAGTTTATATTATTGAATAATAAAAAGGTTGTCTCTAAAAAGAGACAATTTAAAGCTAGATAACGTAAAATGGGAACTTACCCTATAAGTTCCTCAAACAACACTATATAATTAGCACGCTTTTTAGGGTTATATCTTTACCATCATAATAGATTCAACAAAATGACTTAAGTTATTGAATTATAGTGATAGTTTATAAGGTATCTCGTTACTTGTTTTTTTAATAAGGAAAATTCAATGAAAAAATCATTGTTACTTACGGCATCTATTGCCACGGCTATCCTTTCGGGATGTGCAACGCACCAACCTGCGGGTTTTCAATCTTTTCAAGCAAAAGATTTGTCAGCATTAACTAGATCAAAGGAATATCAACAAAAAACCAATAACTTTTTTGTCATCAATGATTCTTCGGGTTCGATGACAGAAACTTATAT
>CAYROI010000085.1:0-4949 GCA_964425835.1 uncultured Methylococcaceae bacterium | reverse complement strand
GTACAAAAAGATTTAGAAGCAAATTCAGGAACAACCGCTTTAATTATTCTAAGTGATGGTTTTGAACTTGATAGATCACCCGCACCTTCTGCACAGGCTTTGAAAAATCGTTATGGTGATAATCTTTGTATTTATACCATTTGGACAGGCAATCCTAAAGATGTAGAAGGTCGTGCAACCTTATTAGACCTTTCTAATTTAGGAGCTTGTGGTTTTAGCACCGCAGCCGCTGATATTGCCTCCCCTGACGGCATGGCTAAATTTGTTGAAAAAGTTTTCTTCAAAAAACTTTTTCCTGTTCTGGAAGGCGATGCTGATTTAGATGGTGTTCTTGATAGTAAAGACCAATGCCCTGAAACACCTTTAGGTGCGACGGTTAATATTCAAGGTTGCTGGATTATCAAAGGCATTAATTTTGATACCGACAAATATAATATTAAATCTCAGTATTATTATTTATTAGACAATGCTGCCACCGTCTTAAGAAGAAACCCAGGGCTAACGATTGAAGTACAAGGTCATACTGACAATGTAGGCTCGGATCAATACAACTTAGGATTGTCTGATCGTCGTGCAAATGCCGTTAAAAACTACTTAAACAAAAAAGCCAATGGTAATGCATCATTAACCTCACATGGTTATGGTGAATCGCAACCTGTTGCAACAAATGAAACAGCTGATGGTCGCGCACAAAATCGTCGTGTCCAATTAAAAGTTATCAAAAAATAATCAAACGATTTTATTTTGAGCTAACTTAAGTATTGCAATATAATAAGGGGGTATTCTTTGCAGAATACGCCCTTTTTTATTTATAAAATTATTGGATTAGTTTTAACTCATCTAATAAGCTAATTAACGTATCACATTTTAATTTAAAACTATCTATTATTTTTTGTCCTTTTTCACCTTCTCGCTCTTCTTTAGGTAACGCAACAATTCTTTTTATATCATCGTGTAACGATTTATGACTTCTTTCAATGGTTTTTATAATCGGTAACGATTCAAATTCTTTTAATCCTTCACTATAGAGCCATTGACCAAAATCACATTCAAAATGATTTGTTACCTCAGAAAGCGTTAGCTCTTTAAATCCATAAATAAAATCAATTAATTTTGATTTCCAATCTAAATGCGAAATTTTCGCCATTGAAATATCTAAATTACTCATTATCTTCTTCCTCATAGTCAATAGGTTTTCGAAAAAATACTTTATTCCCTGTAATCATTGCAGAAATAAGTCCTGATTTTTCTTTTAGTTCTGACCGAATTACTCCCACAATATGTATAAAAATAGCTATTAACAAACTATAAAACGCATATTTATGCAGGCTAATAAAAGGCTTCCTAAAAGCACGCATCTCATTATAGGCTGTTATATCTACATATTCCTTTGAACCTGGTTGAAGTGCTGCTAACTTTTCAGGATTATTTTTAGTTACCCATTCTGCTATCTCATTTCCAAAGGGTGGAAAATATAAGTCGGTTCCTGCTAACACCAATCCTGTTACTGCTTGTGTGGTTAATAATATAAATAAAACAGTAATCATAAGCTTAGCTAATGGATTATGTCCGAGATAATAGGTAGGAATTGCTGATTTTCTATTTTTTATTCGTGCTATTAAGGTTTGTATCTCTGTTTTACTTAATCGAAAAATTGCTTGTCCATTCGCGTAACGATCTGTTGAAAAAAATCCAACAAATCGAATAATCAAATTCAATATAAAAACATAACCTAAGTAGACATGGATAGTTTTCAGTAAAATTTTTCCCTCGCCACTAATGCCTAAGGTTTTATTATAAAAAATAATTAGCCCAATAAAAATTAATCCGATAACACAAATAAAATTTATCGCATGAAAGAGTCTTATTGCACGTTTCCAAACAAAATAGACTGTCATTTTTTTAGATTTGTTCATTATTCGCTCTTTTATAATTATTAACGGTTTTAATTCTTAATTGACGAATCGCCTCACCAATTTTAGCCCCTTGTAAATTAGCGTGTAAAATTTCTTTAGTGTCTATATTTGTCGCAATTTTTGCTATTTTTCTTATATAATCGGCTTGTGGATAAGGCGTGTTTTCTTTTCCTGTTCGCCCTTTACAATCGGCTTCACAAGCGAGTAAAAAATCATTTAAATTATTTTCTTTTTTTAATGCGCCTAAATCGGTTAATAAATCGACCAACGTTGCCGCACGTAATTCAAATGCCCGATGACTGTGGGTATGATAACGCATGACTTGTTTGGCTAAATTTGTAAACGACTTAGGTACATTAAGACGTTCGCATAACCCGGCTAATAAAGGAAGCCCTGCTTGTTCATGTCCTCGGTGTCGAGGTAAAAACGCTACGGGGGTTTGTGCTTTCCCCAAATCATGTAATAATGCGGCAAAACGGACTTCTGCTTTATCTGAAAGTTTTGCCGCTTGCGTCAGAGTTAATAAACTGTGAATGCCCGTATCTATTTCGGGGTGATGCGTTTCAGGTTGTGGAATACCGAATAAGTTGGCTAGTTCAGGAAAAATAATTGCCAACGCATCACAGTCTTTTAAAATCTCAAAAAATGCGCTAGGCGCTGATTCATTTAAGGCTTTATGAACTTCTGCCCACACACGTTCTGAAACCAAGTGATTTACTTCACCTTCAATCACCATTTGTTGCATGAGCTGACGCGTTTCTTCTGCTAAAATAAAGCCTAAGTGTTGATAACGTGCTGCAAAACGCGCGACCCGTAAAATTCTAACAGGGTCTTCGCTAAAAGCTGGCGAAACATGACGAAAAATACGTTTTTTTAGGTCACGTTGTCCCCCATAAGGGTCAATAATTTTGCCTTCCGCTGTCATTGCCATCGCATTAATGGTTAAATCGCGACGAATTAAATCTTCTTCTAAGGTTACATTAGGACTTGCATGAATGACAAATCCTTTATAACCTGCCGCAGTTTTTCGCTCCGTTCGTGCAAGTGCGTATTCATCACGTGTTTTGGGATGCAAAAAGACAGGAAAATCTTTACCGACAGGCAAAAAACCTTGTGCCTGCATAGATTCTGGCGTTTCACCTAACACAACCCAGTCGTGTTCTTTAACGGGATAGCCTAATAAATTATCTCTAACTGCACCGCCAACTAAGAGAGCTTGCATAATAAACCTATTTATTTTAAGCGTATATTTAAGTCTCATTATGATAACGAGAAAATACGCATTTACCTAAGAATGAAACTATGAAGAAGATCAAAATATTAGCAAAGATAAATTTTAACTAATGACGCTAATTGTTTTCTGACTTAAAATTATCACAGTTTTTTAAAGAATTTAATATTTTTAAGGAAAATTTAAAAAATGGCATTATATGTGTACAAATTTGGCGGTACTTCTGTCGGCACGGTGGAAAAAATCCAGAAAGTCGCTGATAAAGTAAAGCTTGCCCATGACCTAGGTCATCAAATTGTCGTGGTCGTTTCTGCCATGAGTGGTGAAACCAATCGTTTAGTTGATCTAGCTGACCAAATGCAACCCCGTTCTGATGCGCGTGAAATGGATGTTTTATTATCAACAGGGGAACAAGTCACCATTGCTTTGTTATCAATGGCATTGTTGAAAAGAGGCTGTCTTGCTCGTTCTTATACGGGACGACAAGTGCCTATTGTTACCGATGATAGTTTTACAAAAGCACGTATTTTAAGCGTGGATAACACCCGTTTAAATACGGATTTAGATAAAGGCTGCATTCCTGTGGTGGCAGGTTTTCAGGGAATGACTGAATATGGGTGTACAACAACTTTAGGTCGTGGGGGTTCTGACACAACGGCCGTTGCAATTGCTGCGGCTTTAAAAGCGGATGAATGCCATATTTATACCGATGTTGACGGTGTTTATACGACAGACCCCCGTATTGAACCCAAAGCACGGCGTTTAGATAAAATCACTTTTGAAGAAATGCTTGAAATGGCAAGTTTAGGCTCGAAAGTTTTACAAATTCGTTCTGTAGAGTTTGCAGGAAAATATAATGTTGCATTACGCGTACTACCCTCATTTGAAGAAGGCTATGGGACGCTTATTACTTATGATGATGAGGAATCAAACATGGAACAAGCTTTAATTTCAGGCATTGCCTTTAATCGTGATGAAGCTAAATTAACAATTACGGGCGTGCCTGATTTGCCAGGCATTGCCTCAAAAATTTTGACCCCAATTGCCGATAAAAATATTGAAGTCGATATGATTATTCAAAATATTGCTTCAGATAAAAATACAGATTTTACTTTTACCGTGCATCGTAATGATTATGAAGATGCTTTTGCTATTTTACAAAAAACGTGTGAAGAATTGGGGGCAAAAGAAGTCAGAGGGGATGATAAAATTGTTAAAGTCTCTATTGTTGGTGTAGGAATGCGGTCTCATGCAGGTATAGCGAGTACAATGTTTACCGCTTTAGCCGACGAAAATATTAATATTGAATTGATAGCCACCTCAGAAATTAAAATTTCGGTGGTGGTTTATGAAAAATATTTAGAGCTTGCCGTAAGAACTTTACATGCGGTCTTTGAACTTGATAAAGTAGGGACGTAATAGATGAAAGCTTTATTTTTAAAATAAAGCTGATATAATGCACAGCTTGATCGGATGCTGTTTTTGAAATGGTAGATTTTATATAGGAAGTAGGGAGATATTATGCTGATCTTAACTCGCCGTGTTGGAGAAACTTTAATGATTGGTGATGATGTAACGGTCACTGTTCTTGGCGTTAAAGGAAATCAGGTTCGCATTGGTGTGAATGCACCAAAGGAAATTTCTGTTCATCGAGAGGAAATCTACGAAAGGATTAAAAAAGAGCAGGCTGAATCTTCAGGATTGACAGGTTCAGAAGAATAACTAAATAACGGAGAGATGGCCGAGCGGCTGAAGGCGCTCCCCTGCTAAGGGAGTATGGGTTTTATCGCCCATCGAGGGTT
>CAYROI010000084.1:7386-8050 GCA_964425835.1 uncultured Methylococcaceae bacterium | reverse complement strand
AAACGCCTGTTTTATCTTAGCTGTCAAGAACAAAGAGTTATCGTAGTTAATCTTTCATCCAGCGCGCTGCTTGGTCATAAAAACTGGGTTTCAAGTGACAGGAGTCTAAATGCCATTGCTGATTACTTTTCCCCTCGTTATCAACCGTTGCCGAATAAACATCTAAAAATTTCCAGCCTTTTTTTAGGGTATAATATTCCAAATGTTGATTAACTTCTTTTATCATATTAAAAAAAGTAGCAGGTTTATCAAGTGAGTTTGCAATATTTTTTATATCGTTAGGAGCGGGGATACCTTGAATAATAATCTGCGTATGTCCTGATCGCTTAAACTGCGTTGCCAGCCAATCCAAATAACCTGTGATGGTTTTTTCAATTAAAACTGAACAATGACAATTTTGTTTTTTAGCTGCAACCCAAATACCTTCATCAAAACGACAATCAATTTCGCCGATGGTCAATAATAGCGGGGTTGCGATAGCTATATTCGGTAATAATTGTCGTATTTTATGCTTCATTGGATGGTCAGGCGTTTGTGCTAAGTGCCACATTTTTATTCCTGCGATCCAATAAGCTTGGGATTGATAAGCGTGTTGATTAAATTTTAATTTTGTACGATGAATGGCAAGGCAATGGGATTCACCAATTACAGCTAAGCTGTCCAT
>CAYROI010000084.1:0-7286 GCA_964425835.1 uncultured Methylococcaceae bacterium | reverse complement strand
TCTTCCATTCTTCCATTCTTCCATTCTTCCATTCTTCCATTCTTCCATTCTTCCATTCTTCCACCAGCGTAGCAGATTATCTAAATATTCCACATAAACTTTCGTATTTTTAAATTTTTTGACTTTAGGCTTAGAAAAAATAGAGGCCGCTTGTTTTAAATGATTTGTTGCTAAAGAATGCTCGCCCATTAGGTAAGAATTAATGGCTAATGCGAGCGCGCAATCTTCTTTTGGATTGATGTGAAAAGCTTTTAAATAATAGTTATTAGCCTCAATGAAACGGGTTTGTCTTTGAAAAATTCCCCCTAACAGGGCATGAATTTTTTCAAAATTTGGATAATCTTTTAAAATTAGGTGACAATAGTTTTCTGCTTGGGTTAAAAAACCTTGATTGATAAAAATAGAACTTAACAGCGCATGAGCATGTTGATTACTAGCGTCTATTTTCAGGGCGTGCGTTGCCACATGTTTCGCTTCTTGATACTGTCTTAAATTATTAAGCGCGACCCCTTTATTCACAATAAAATCTATTCGATTAGGTTCGAGCAATGTTGCTTTTTCAAAATAGTGCAAAGCGTCTGTCCAATTTTCCTCATCAATCGCCATTCCACCTAAATTATTTAGTGTTTCCGCTTGTTCAGGCTGAATATTTAATATATTTTTATAAATAATTTTTGCTTGATCCTGCTCGCCATTTTGTTGATAAGCTGTCGCTAGATTGACTTGTCCTGCTATATTTTTTGGGTCTAATTGCGTTGCTTTTTTTAAAATAATAAGGGCTGCTTGAATTTCCTCATTAAGCCGTAACAATTCGCCTAAATTAATCATAAGATTAACGTTATCTCCCTCATAAGCAAGGGCTTGTTGTAATGCTTTAATTGCAAGCGAGAGATGCTTATTTTCTTTATGTAAACCTGAAACAACAGGATACAAAGGGGTTAAGTGCGGTTTAATGCGCAAGGCTTTTTCAAACAAAGATAAGGCTTCTTTTTTATTATCCGCTTTTAGATAAATTTGTCCTAAAATAGCCAAGGCTTCGGCATAATTGGGTTGTTGTGTTAATGCTTGCTGACATAATTGCTTTGCTTGTTGTATTCTGTTAGTAGCTAATAATGCGGTGGCAAAAATTAATCTATTTTCTGCGCTTTCCTTATCCTGGTTGTAAAGTTGCGTCGCTATTTTTAAAGCAAGCGGGATATTTTGTTGCCTTAGCAATAAGCGAACATGATTACGTTGGACGATAGCTAAATCGGGATTAATCTTTAAAGCGTTAGTTAATGCGTCCCAAGCCTTAGTAGGTTGTTTTTTTAGATGATAACAATGCGCTAGATGCGCATATGCTGTCGCTTCGTTGGATCGGTTAGATAATATTAACTGCAATGCGTTAATCGCTTCGGTATAACGTCCTTGCTCACGGAATTTAATCACGGCATGATAAGTTTCTTCTAAGATAAAGGGGGGCATATTTTAGTCTGGATATTCTTGGTTAATTAAATCGGCTATAAATTCTAATGCACCGTAGAGTTTATTTAAATTATCAAGGGTAAAATTATGACTATTTTTAGTAAAGACATCTTGTTTTAGTCGTCCAAATTGCCACAAAACACCATCGGTGACAATACCATAAATAATGCGTTGTAAATCAGCATTTATTTTTTGTGAAGCAACCAATTCGGCTAAACACTGTCCCCAACCCTGTTCAAAATCATTCTTTTTTGCTTCTACGACAATAATAATGGGGGTTTCCAGTACCGTTTTACCTAATGCAGATTTTTTTGAAAAAATATAATCAGGCGTTCCCGTTAATAATTGATCGAAGACAATACTTTTTTGAATCCAAAAAGCATATTTCTCAGCATGATTTTTATACATTTCTCGTAATAAAGGTGAGATTATTATTTCACAACGGGAGGCTTCGGAGGTAAATATATCTATATTTTTTTGGTTAAACTTTAAATCATCAATAAAACCAGAGGAAGGTAATCGTTCACCACTGGTAATAAATAATTTTTCTTCAAATTTTATTTTATAACGCGTCTGTACCTGTGCAATATTTTTAAAATCACTGAATGCCATGATAATTTTCTCTTCTTAACCAAAGTTCAGTTTAGCTTCCAAATCATTGCGTGAATCCGCATTAACTAAGGCTTCTTCCAAACTAATTTTATCGGCTTTAAATAAATCAAAGAGTGCATCATCAAACGTTTTCATGCCTTTTGTACCACTCGTCGACATGGCATCTTTAATTTCATTTAATTCACCTTTAAGAATAAGAGTCGCAATATGTGGGGTGTTAATCATATTTTCGATAGCCGCACAACGCCCGCCTGTTTTTGTTTTAACGAGACGTTGAGAAACAACCGCATTCAAATTACCTGCAATATCCATAAATAATTGTTTATGCCGTGACTGAGGAAACATATTTACGATACGTTCCATGGCTTGGTTGGCGTTATTAGCGTGCATGGTTGAAATACATAAATGCCCAGTATTGGCTAATTCTAATCCCGCTTCCATTGTTTCTTCATCACGAATTTCACCAATCAAAATAACATCAGGCGCTTCACGCAAAGAGGCTTTTAAGGCTTTTGCATAGGATGCGGTATCAACCCCTACTTCACGTTGATTAACAATTGACATCAGATTCGGGTGAGAAAATTCAACGGGATCTTCAATGGTTAAAATATGACCTGGGGAGTTTGCATTACGATGATTAATCATTGCGGCTAAGGTGGTTGATTTTCCTGAGCCTGTCCCCCCTACCATTAGTAATAAACCCCGCTTTGCCATAATTAATTCCGTTAATATGGGGGGTAAATTTAATTGTTCGGCAGTTGGAATTTCCGATGGAATTAAACGCATGACGAGTCCAACAGTACGTCGCTGATAAAAGGCATTCGCCCGAAAACGCGCACTACCATCAGGCATGGCAATCGCAAAGTCTAAATCTTTGGTTCTTTCAAATTCTTCGATTTGCTCTTCATTCATAATGCCTAATGTCCCCGATCGGGTCATTTCGGGAGTTAATAAATAATTATCCAATGGAATCGCTGTACCTGATACTTTTGCTTTCACCATGGAATTGGCGGTTAAAAATAAGTCAGAGCCATCAATTTCAACCATTTTTTTAAGATATACGAGAACATCTAAATCGCCTTCTGGGGCTTTGCCTAATACTTCATAAGAAATTGATTTTTTTGCAGGTTCAGCAGGTTTTTTAACGTCTTCCTCTTCTTCATCAGAGGGATGCATGCCTAAATCTAAAAATTCATCATCCCCGTCCTCTTCTTCTATTTTTTTAGGGGGGTCTTCATGTTCAATTTCAGGTTCTAAGGATTTAGGAGAAACAATCATTTCTAACCTATTAGCTTTGATTGTTATGGTCAGCATAAAATGATATTTTTCTTCCATAACATAGGTTGATTTCAACGATTTATTTTTAATTAAATCTTGTTTTTCATCCGCTGTAATCAAGGTAAAGATAATTTTTTGAATGACTTTATTATCAAGTAAGTTTTTGCCAATATTTTTAACTTGACCTGCAATTGTTAAAAGGGGAGGTGAGTTTGTCTTAAAGGTTAGATTATCGCTCTTCTTTTCAATCATTAACTTTAAATAAGTCGTTATATCCATATTTTTAATTGGTATTAAGTCGGTTGGGAAAAATAAGCGGTTATAAGGAAGAATTAATTATTTTATTCCTCTTCTTCATCTTCGGTTGATTCGAGTGAAAAGCCGCCATCACCTAAACCCGCGCCCCCATCTAGTTTTATAATCAGTCTTAATTCGTTGGCTGAGTCTGCATTTTTCAAGGCTTCGTCTTCAGTAATTCGCCCTTCTTTAAATAGATTAAATAAGGCAAGATCAAAGGTTTGCATGCCTAGTTCTTTTGATTTTGCCATAATAGGCTTAATCCCTGAAATTTCGCCTTTAGCAATTAAGTCTTGAATTAAAGGCGTATTAAGTAAAATTTCAATGGCCGCACAACGCCCCCCATCTATGGTTTTAATTAAACGCTGAGATATAATTGCACGTAAATTAATGGCTAAATCTTGCATAAGCTTTACTTGCGTTTCGGTTGAAAAAAATCCTAAAATTCGATCAACAGCTTGATTAGCATTATTAGCATGAAGGGTTGCCATTGCTAAATGCCCTGTTTGTGCAAATTCCAGTCCAAAGTTCATGATTTCCGCATCACGAATTTCACCTAATAAAATAACATCAGGGGCTTGACGTAATGTGTTATGAAGAGCCGACTCCCAGCTTTCGGTATCAACACCGACTTCACGCTGCATGACAATGCATTTTTTATGGGGGTGAACGTATTCAATCGGATCTTCAATGGTAATAATATGCCCGTAACTACTTGAATTACGATGGTCAATCAGGGCTGCCATGGTGGTTGATTTACCCGACCCTGTGCCTCCTACCATGACAATTAACCCATTTTTTGCCATGATGACCTCTTTTAAAACGGGGGGAAGGCCTAATTTATCAAAGTTAGGGACTTCAGAGGCAATCACACGCATAACAACCCCTTGACAGCCTTGTTGGACAAACGCATTGACACGATAACGTCCTAATCCTGGGGGAGCGACAGCAAAATTACACTCTTGCGTTTCTTCAAACTGTTTCAATTGCTTATCATTCATAATACATTGGGTAAATGCTTTAGAATCATCGGCAGATAAAGGCTGTTTGGTGACAGGGGTCATTTTACCTTTAATTTTCATTGCAGGAGGAAAGCCTGCGGTAATAAATAAATCTGAACCATCTTTTGTGTGCATGGCTTTAAGTAATTTAAGCATAATTGCCATTGCTTGATCTCTTTCCATTTTTGCCTCTTGGTTTTGTCAATGTTGACCGGATAGTTTTATTGAAATGCCTATTAGTGTATATAATACGCTCTTTTTTAAGTTTAAATCTAAATGAGTAAGCAAATAAAAGCAGTCGCCTTAATCTCAGGGGGCTTAGATTCGATGTTGGCAGCGCAAACGGTGATGCAACAAGGGGTTCATGTTGAGGGAATTAATTTTTTTACAGGTTTTTGCGTGGAAGGTCATACCCATGCTATCCGTAAAAAAGATAAAGCTAAACCAAAGCGTAATAATGCGTTATGGGTGGCTGAACAATTAGACATGAAATTGCATATTGTTGATGTTATTGACGAATATAAGGATGTATTAATTAATCCTAAACACGGTTATGGCGCAAATATGAATCCCTGTTTAGACTGTAAAATTTTTATGGTCAATAAAGCTAAACAATGGATTCAGGAAAATGATTTTGATTTTATTATTACAGGAGAAGTCATGGGGCAACGTCCCATGTCTCAACGTAAAGAAACCATGCCTGTTGTGGCTAGAGAATCAGGGGCAGATGATTTATTATTACGTCCTTTATGTGCAAAGAACTTAGCTATCACAAAACCTGAGCGGGAAGGTTGGGTTAAGCGGGAATTATTGCATGATTTTAGTGGACGTTCCCGTAAGCCGCAAATGGCTTTGGCTAATGAATTTGGTTTTGATGATTATGCCCAACCTGCAGGCGGCTGTTGTTTTTTGACTGATGAAGCGTATTCTAAAAAATTAGTGGATTTATGGGAAACACGAGGGGATAAAGATTATGATTTAGATGATGTGATGTTATTAAAAGTAGGTCGGCATATTCGACCTAACCCGCGCTTTAAAATTATGGTCGCACGTGAAGATGGGGAAGCGCGTTTTATGACAGGTTACAAAAAACAGTTTATTAATATGAACTGTCATAGTCATCGTGGCCCTTTGGCATTATTAGTCGGTGAGCCTAATGATGAGGATATTAAGTTGGCAGCACAAATTTTAGCGCGTTATGGGCAAGGACGTGAAGCACAAGAAGTTGGCGTAGAAGTTCGTTTATTGAATGGTGAAACGCAGCATATTAATGTTAAACCTTTATTAGCTACTGAAATTCCACCAGCGTGGTTTATATGAATTTACATAAATTAGATGCACGACGTTTATTATGTCCTTTACCTGTCATTCGTACGCAAGATAAAGTGAAACAATTACACGTTGGGGATGAATTAGAAGTCACGTCAACAGACCCTGGGGTGATGCAAGATATTCCAACGTGGTGCAGAATTAATGGGCATCAAATTTTAGAAACGCGACAGCAAAATAATGACTATATTATTCGATTGCAAGTAGGGGACTAATGGCTGAATCATTTAGTGCGGATGAAATAGCCCGCTTAAAATCACGGGTAACCTTTGTTGGTGCCTGGGTTAATGTTTTTTTAACGCTTATAAAAATCACCATCGGGATAGTGGGACAATCAACTGCATTAATTGCAGATGGAATACATTCCTTTTCAGATTTAGCCAGTGATTTATTGGTTTTAATTGCGATTAAATTAGGCGCGCGGGAAGCCGATTATGAACACCCCTATGGGCATAAACGTTTTGAAACCCTGGCAACCGTTATTTTAGGTTTAGGGCTAATTATTATTGCAGGGGGAATTGCTTGGGATGGCAGTCAGCGATTATTAAATCCTGAGACGTTAGCCATGCCAAATCCTGATACCTTAGGGATTGCGGCTATTTCAATTTTAGCCAATGAATGGCTCTATCATTATACTAAGCGCATTGGAATAGCGACGCGTTCTAAATTACTCTTAGCCAATGCGTGGCATCATCGCAGTGATGCTATTTCTTCAGTGATTGTTTTATTGGGGATTGTTGCGGTATTAATGGGGTATCCTTTCGCTGATTCAATTGCTGCCGTTATTGTGGCGTTGATGGTGGGAAAAATTGGTTTAAATTTGGTGTTAGAAAGTATTAAAGAGTTAGTGGATACGGCATTATCAGAAAAAATGGTTCAAGAAATTCGTCGTGAAATTAAAATGACGGAAGGTGTGCAAGGTATTCATCTATTACGCACCCGACAAATGGGTGAAGATGCTTATATTGATGCACATATTGTCGTTGATGCTAAAATTAGTGTCTCGGAAGGGCATATAATTGGGGATAAAGTTAGAGAAAACTTAATGCGTAAATTTGAAGATATTGTGGATGTTTTAGTTCATGTTGATCCCGAGGATGATGAATTTAGTCATAATTCAAGAAATATATTATCAAGACAAACGTTAACAGAGTTACTAGCACAATCCTTAGGCGAAGATTTATATGAACGGATAGAGGCGATCAATATTCATTATTTGAATGATAAAATTGAGATGGAGGTGATTATTCCTCAATTATTGTTGCCCGAAACGGAACAGTCTAACTATATTAGTCAACAATGCCA
>CAYROI010000083.1:7026-8236 GCA_964425835.1 uncultured Methylococcaceae bacterium | reverse complement strand
ATAAACAATTCAACGTGAGAAAAAAATGTTAAAAAGTTACGAAGCTATTTATGAAAACGGCAAACTAAATTGGTTAGGCACAAAACCTAATTTCAACAAAGGTAAAGTTATTGTCGTGGTAGAAGAAGATAACCTAGAAAACCATCTACACTCGTCAATAAAACAACTGAAGGGCATCGCCCCTAAACCTAAACACACGGTAAGCTTGGAAGACATGAATGAAGCCATTCAACTAGAAGGGGCAAAACTTTGATAGGCTTAGATACCAATGTTTTAGTACGCTACATCGTACAAGATGACAAACAACAAGCCCAACTTGCCACTGATTTAATTGAAAAACAATGTAGCTTAGAAAACCAAGCATTTATCAATGAAATAACTCTATGCGAATTTGTATGGGTGCTAAAACGCGCCTATCGTTATGATAAAACCGTTATCCTATCCATACTGAAACAACTCCTCAATAGCGATGATGTTTATATCTCATCACACCCCCAAGCATGGGAAGCATATTATGATTATGAAATAGGAAGTGCCGATTTTTCAGACTATTTTATTGCTCAAATTAACAAAAAATTTGGTTGCTTATTTACCTACTCATTTGATAAAAAAGCCTGTAAAAATGAAAACTTTAAACTACTTGCTGCTAATGAAAATTGATTGTTTTTAAGACGGGACATCAAGTACAAACCTATGTTTGTACTCCGCTCATTGCAATACCACGTTGTGTTATTTGTCCCATCTTAATATTGATAGCCTAATTTTTCTTGTGCCTCGTTTACTATACCAAAAGTTAATTTCATAGGAACTCAAGAACAAAAAATGTACCTACATGACACAGAACTTGCCTCAGAGTTTGCGATTAAACAACCTATTACCGATTTACCCCTCAATAATTTTCAAACGCTTCCTTTTAATATTTCTCATGCAATACAAGCGGCAAAAATATGGAATTTACTTGATGGACGTGACAGTGGCGATAATCGAGCTGTTATTAAAGATGATATGAAAATAATAGCGCAAGCTTTAAAGGAAAATATCCCTTTTGTTCTAACCGATGATGCGAAAACTTTTTATAAATATTGCAAACGGTTACAAGAAAAAAATAACTGGAATATCAAAGCAATAAAATTAGTTGATGGTTTTAATTCTCATTCCTTACGATTAGATGGTCAAAGTGATATATCTTCATTTGAGACTGAATCAAAGG
>CAYROI010000083.1:0-6926 GCA_964425835.1 uncultured Methylococcaceae bacterium | reverse complement strand
GACTGAATCAAAGGGGACAGAGTAAATTGATTTTACAACAAATTTTAGATGCCTGAAAAGCCGAAGAAGATTTATGTGCTAAATAAAATCAAAAATGTTCATTAGCGATGCTTTATGCAACAAATGGAATGCTCGCCAAATTAGTCAAAGCCCGCAATGCCTTAGACTAAGCCGCTGATAACGCCTATGGCAACAAAGGTAAAAAAACGATGTCGTCACGGCTCACGCTTTTATTTGAGCGGTATCAAGAATTGGTTAGGTCTAAATAGACAAGTAGGCGACAAAAAATATTGCAAATAATTATGAAATTGATTTTTTTCCAAGTGCAAATACCCAAAACGATGCTGTTTTTTTTATACCCTTAAAGTCTCGTATCTGTTTATGGATGATATACTTTGGTATGAATAATGCTTAGTTAAATTTATTAAAAATTTAAACATAGGAATTAAGTATGTCTTCCCCTAAATTTAATTTATTGTCCTTTTCAGGCAATATGAAAATTCTTCATGCCACATGGGTTGCTTTTTTTATTAGCTTTGTGGTTTGGTTTAATCACGCACCTTTAATGCTAGTTATTGCTGACTCATTAGGGATGACTAAAGCTGAAATTAAAACGATTTTAATTTTAAACGTCGCCTTAACTATCCCCGCTCGGATTGCAATTGGAATGTTAGTTGATCGCTTTGGTCCTAAACGCACCTATTCTACTTTACTTGCTTTAGGCAGTTTGCCTTGTTTCTTATTTGCCTTTGCTGAAAATTTTGAACAATTAGCCTTAGCCCGTTTTTTAATGGGTTTTGTGGGCGCGGGTTTTGTCATCGGTATTCGGATGGTTGGCGAATGGTTTCCTGCTAAACAAGTAGGGGTTGCTGAAGGGATTTATGGCGGCTGGGGAAATTTTGGTTCTGCCGCTGCTGCAATGACCTTACCTACTTTAGCACTTATTTATGGTGGTGAAAATGGTTGGCGTTATGCGATTGCATCAACAGGCGTTATTGCCTTAATCTATTCGGTTATTTATTTTTTTAGTGTCACCGATACCCCTAAAGGTTCAACCTATTTTAAACCTAAAAAATCGGGGGCAATGGAAGTTTCTAGTATTTGGGATTTATTTTTCTATGTCTTAATGACTATCCCTTTATACGCTACGCTAACTTTATTAACTTGGAAATTATCCCCTGCGGGCGTTCATTTGCTCTCAATGCCTGCTGCATTAGTTGCTTATTTCGGTATTTGGGCGTTATTTTTCTATAATGTTTATAAAATTGTCCATGTAAACGAAGAGCATCTACAGCAACCAATGGATGAAATCCATAAATATAAATTTAAACAAGTCGCTATTTTAGATTTAGCCTATTTAATTACCTTTGGATCTGAACTAGCCGTTGTTTCAATGTTACCGATGTTTTTTTATGAAACCTTTCATGAATCACAAGGAATCACCATGATTCAAGCAGGATTTTTAGCCGCAGGATTTGCGTTTATGAATTTAATCGCACGTCCTGGTGGTGGCTGGATTAGTGATAAATTCGGACGTAAATTATCACTAACTATTTTTATTTTAGGCTTGGTTACAGGCTATGGCATTATGTCTCAAATCACTTCAGAATGGTCAATTTGGCTTGCTGTTGTTATGACGATGTGTTGTTCATTTTTTGTGCAAGCAGGTGAAGGGGCTGTCTTTGCAATGGTTCCGTTAATTAAACGTCGAATGACAGGTCAAATTGCAGGGATGGTCGGTGCTTATGGTAATGTTGGTGCGGTGTTATTTTTAACGGTGTTATCTTTTGTTTCGCCTTCTATCTTTTTTATGGTGATTGCCGCTGGCGCATTAATTGTTTTAATTGCAGTTCAGTTTATTGAAGAACCTCAAGGACACATGGTTGAAGTGCAAGAAGACGGGACTGTGGAAATGATTGAGCTAAGTTAAATTTAATTGTAGTTAATTTCCCTATTGCATCCGTGTTACGATGATTTTTTAAATCAATGCAATAGGGTCAATACGACAAATATGCTCGAGGTTAATAACTTATTTTGTGAACGCGATGAACGCGTATTATTTGATAAGCTGCATTTTAATATTAAAGCAGGGGAAATCCTGCAAATTGAGGGGCAAAACGGCAGTGGTAAAACAACACTGCTAAGAATCTTATCAGGGTTGTTAGATGCCTTTGAAGGCGATATTCTTTGGCAAAAAAAACCACTGGATGAGGTGCGTGAAGATTATTATCAAGCCATGCTTTATGTTGGTCATTTAGCAGGGGTAAAAGCAACATTAACGCCTGAAGAAAATTTAACGTGGATGATGCAGCTATCCCCTCATTTAAATAAATTGACAGTTTATCAAGCCTTGGAAAAAGTTGGACTTTATGGTTTTGAAGATGTCCCTTGCCATAGTTTATCTGCAGGGCAACAACGTCGTGTAGGCTTAGCGCGTTTATATTTAAGTTCTGCCCCCTTGTGGATTTTAGATGAACCTTTTACTGCCTTAGATAAAAAGGGGGTTGCGGAAAAAGAAACTCTAATTGCTAAACATTTAGATCGAGGGGGGGCAGTTATATTAACAACTCACCATCTGCTTAAAATTCCCAACAAAAACGTACGCGCGCTTAATCTTGATGATAACAAGGGGGGCTAATGGGTTTTCTTCTTGCCGCTATTAAACGGGATTTACTGCTTAGTTTTAGACATCGTAACGAAATAGTAAACCCACTCGCCTTTTTCCTAATGGTTGCGGTGATGTTTCCGTTAGGGGTGAGTCCTGAACCTAAATTTCTTGCCGAAGTCGCCCCTGGTGTTATTTGGGTCGCCGCCTTATTAGCCAGCCTTTTATCCGTTGATAGTATTTTTCGCACGGACTATGATGATGGCTCTTTGGAACAAATGCTAGTGAGTCCTCAACCGTTACTATTACTGGTTTTAGCCAAAGTTTTTAGCCATTGGTTAATCAGTGGTTTCTGTCTTGCCTTAATGTCCCCTTTATTGGCACTCATGCTGTTTTTGCCTTCCGACGGTCTATTTTCACTTGTAATTAGCTTACTATTAGGCACACCGACCCTAAGTTTAATCGGTGCAATTGGCGCGGGGCTTACCGTCGGTTTACGCAAAGGGGGCGTTTTAATTTCCCTGTTAGTATTACCTTTATATATTCCCGTGTTAATTTTTGGTGCAGGAACGGTGCAAGCTGGGGCAATGGGGATGGCAATTGAAGGCTACTTAGCCATTTTAGCGGCTATTTTAGTTTTAAGTATCATGCTGACCCCCTTTGCGATTGTGGCAGCATTAAAAATTAGTATTAGAGGCTGATAAGATTAAATGCGTATAATTACTTTTTTTTCAATGTCTGAATACTTGATTTAGCGGGAACATTAATGAAAACATCACAAATTTTTGATTACCCTTTATTTAATTTAGGGTTTAGAGCCTTTTTTGCGTTAGCAGGATTATCAGCACTAGGCTTGATTACTTTATGGACATCTATTTTTAAAGGCACACTTATTTTAGATAATTATTATCCGAGTCTTTACTGGCATGAACATGAAATGTTATTAGGCTACTCAACGGCGGTTATTAGTGGATTTTTATTAACCGCTGTTAAAAATTGGACAGGAAAGGCGACAATCAAAGGCGATCAATTGGCGTTACTTTGTTTATTATGGCTTTATGGTCGGATTGTTCCGTTTTATTCAGAATTGTTACCTGATTTATTGATTGCTTTAGTTGATTTTGCATTTTTACCTGCGTTGATTATTTGTCTATTAAAACCGATTGCCGAAGTTGATAAGCCTAAAATGTTATTATTTCCCAGTTTATTATTCTTAATGAGCTTGGGTAATGCTTTAATTCATTTACAAATATTATCCATTACTGAAAATACCGCAGATTTAGGCATAAATTTAGTCTTAATGACTATCCTTATGATTATCCTTGTGATTGCAGGTCGCGTTTTTCCTTTTTTTACCGAACGTGCTTTATCAGGGGTCTTAATTATTCGCAACCCCTTATTTGATTCCTTGGCTATTATTTCAGCTCTTTTTGTTTTTCTATTATTATTAATGGAAATAACAGGGACTTTATTAGCTGTTGCAGCAATATTAGCGGCAATTACAAATATACTTCGTATTTCAGTTTGGTATGTACATAGAATCTGGTATTTACCCTTACTATGGGTTTTATATATTGGTTATGGTTGGATTATTTTCGGTTTTATTTTAACCGCGTTTGCAGCGTACCAAATCATTTTACCTTCGCTTGCCATTCATGCGTTTACTGTCGGAGGCATTGGTGTATTAACTTTAGGAATGATGGCACGTGTTTCCTTAGGACATACAGGACGTGCTTTACGGGTTTCTAATGCGATTTCATTAGCCTTTGTATTAATTAATATCGCTTCATTATTTCGGGTATTAATGCCTTTTATATTACCTGATTGGTATAGCAATATGGTTTATTTTTCAACCCTTTGTTGGTTAGCGGCTTTTTCTTTATTTATTGTAATTTATACACCGATACTTACCAGTATTAGAGTAGATGGACAACCTGAATAATTAATTAAATGCAAAAAAATATTTTAATTACAGGGGCTGGCAAAAGAATAGGTGCATCCTGTGCAAAATTGCTCCATAGCCAAGGAAATAACATTGTTTTGCATTATAGAGATTCTAAACGCCAAGTAGATCAGCTTTGTGAGAAATTAAATCAACAACGCCCCAATTCAGCTCATGCATTTCAAGCGGATTTATTAAATTTAACCGCATTACAACAACTAGCTAAAAAAACAATAACTCTCTGGGGCGGGCTTGATGTTTTAATTAATAATGCTTCGGCATTTTATCCACAAACAGTAGATAAAGTCGCTGAAAAAAATTGGGATGAATTAATGGGCTGTAACTTAAAAGCGCCGTTTTTTTTATCGCAAGCTTTAGAGAAAAGTTTAAATGAGCGTCAAGGTTGTATTATTAATATGATTGATATTCATGCCGAACGCGGACTTAAAAATTATCCTGTTTATAGTATTACCAAAGCAGGACTTGCGGCAATGACGCGAATATTAGCAAAGGAACTTGCGCCTAAAATTCGGGTTAATGGGATTGCGCCAGGGGCAATAATGTGGCCAGAATCGACATTATCTACAGAATCTAAAGCGGAAATTATTAATCGAATTGCCTTAAAACGTGCAGGTGAACCCAAAGATATAGCTAAAACCGTGAGTTTTTTAATTAATGATGCCAATTATATAACAGGGCAAATTATTAGTGTCGATGGCGGACGAACCTTATTTTGTTAGCCATTATATTTTTGTGGAAACGTGAAGCTTCTTATGACGAGTCACGAGACATCTTATTACAAATAAACCTATAAATAAACTCATTATAATTAACATAATAAGCCCTTCACCCAATCTTGAGAAAGGGGTTATTCCCCCCATAGGCATAATATTTTCAGTCAAGGTACTGATTTTAAATAAGGGGGCTTGCTTAATAATTTGACCCTTTGGATCAACAAAAGCACTCACGCCTGTATTGGTCGAACGGGCTAAATAGCGACCTGTTTCCAAAGCCCGCATTCTTGCAATTTGCATATGTTGATACGGCTCAAGAGAATTTCCAAACCACGCATCATTCGTCACATTAACTAAATAAGCCGCCTGTGGCATTGAGCGTGTAAATTCACTGGCAAAGGCATCTTCATAACAAATTGAAGTCGCAAAGGGATAGCCACCCGCTTTTAACAAGGGCTGCTGACTACCGCCAGGGGTAAATTTACCCAAACGAACCCCAATTAAATCTAAAACCCAACCAGATAAGGGTTGTAAAGGTAAATATTCACCAAATGGAAGTAGATGGTTTTTCTTGTAAACTCTTCGTTCACCCCCCAAAGTTAAGACCGTATTATAACTTTGTTTACCATCATTACTTTTAGCGGCAACACTGATAATTAAATCGGTTTTGTTGGCATTAGCTTCGGCGGCAAGGGGTTTTAAAAAGGGTTCATCAACTTGATGTAGATAAGCTGGAATCGCAGTTTCAGGCCAGATAATAACATCAGAATCCCAGTGACTATGGGTCATTTGTTGATAACTTAATAGGGTTTTAACTAAGTTTTTTGGCAACCATTTTTGATCTTGACTGACATTGCCTTGTACCAAGGTGACTTTAATGGGTTTGCCAATGGGTGCTGTCCATTGCACATATTTCAAACCATAACCTGTTATTAGTAACAAGGAAATAACCGCACTCGTTAAAACTAATCGCGCTTTTGTGACTAACATCGAGCTAAATAATGAAGCCGTTAGAATAATCAAAAACCCTGTTCCATAAACCCCAAATAGCGGGACAAAACCTGCAAAAGCGGTATCTAACTGACTATAAGCGACTTGAAACCAAGGGAAACCATTGAGTAGCCAAAAACCACGAAAATATTCAATGCCTATCCAAATGAAGGGGATTATCCAAAATAGTAACCGTTTATTCGTTAAAAAGGCGAGTTTAACCACCAAATAAGCGGTTAAAGCTGGAAATAAGGCCCAAAATGCGGCAAATAATAAGGCCAGAATAAGGGAGGCAAACAGGGTTGCACCGCCATAAAAATAAATGCTAACAAAAACCCAAGTCACACCAAAGCCAAAAAGCCCTAAGCCATAAAGGTAAGCTCGAAAAGCCGCTTGTTTTGGGCTACTGGCATCATGCCATGATAAAAATAAAGCAACCAGTGAAACGATTGTTAAATAAGCATGGTTAAAAGGGGCAAAGGATAAGGTTAATAACAATCCTGACAGAAAAGTTATTAAGTTCCAAGTTCCGTTAGATAGGCTCATAGGGTCAGTATATATTGAAAGACAAGGTATATTTTTTGATGATTTTAACGTGAATGTCGCTTGAGAGGGGGATTTTATCGTTTATTTGATACTTTTGGGTAAATGATAA
>CAYROI010000082.1:3254-8261 GCA_964425835.1 uncultured Methylococcaceae bacterium | reverse complement strand
CAAGCTATGGGAATTGAAACTTGGCAATTAAAATCCCCGTCTAGTTTAAAGAATTTAACTGAAAAAGATTTGTCTATTGTGACTAATGATCTTTGGACTCAATTGACTCAAGAAGTCAATCGTTGTCAAAAATGTGACCTCTATAAAACCCGTACGCAAACCGTTTTTGGGTCAGGAAATTTTAATGCTGACTGGTTGTTTATCGGTGAAGCCCCAGGAGAAAATGAAGATTTACAAGGCTTACCCTTTATCGGTAATGCAGGTTTATTATTAACGGAAATGATTCGCGCTTTAGGACTAAAACGGGATGATGTGTTTATTGCCAATATTTTAAAATGTAGACCCCCGAATAATCGCGACCCAAAAGTTAATGAAATCACCGCTTGCCATGATTATTTAAAACGCCAACAAGCGTTAATTAACCCTAAAATTATTATTGCTGTAGGTCGGGTTGCTGCCCAAAAATTACTTAAATCGACAGCACCGATGAAAGAACTTAGAGGCAAGGTGCATAAAATAGATCATATTCCTTTAGTGGTCATTTATCATCCTGCGTATTTATTACGCTTTTTAGGACAAAAACGCACCACTTGGCAAGATTTAAAACTTGCTTTAAAAACCTACCAATTATTAGCAAAAGAATGAATTTATTAAAATTAATTAAAGACTTTGTGACTTATGATGCCGATAGAGCGTTTTATGCGAAAGTTTTCCCAGATTCTGTTAGTCTTATGGATTTAGTCCGAATAAGAAAAATGCACAAGGATGATTTGCCCGATGTTTTAAAAATTGAAGCTAAAAATTATCAATACCCTTGGAAAAAAGCTATTTTTAAAGACTGCTTTATTGCCACAAGTTATAGCAACTGGGTCTGTGAAGATGAGACTGAAACTATTATTGGTTATGCAGTGTTGTCAGTTGGTGCAGGTGAAGCGCATATTATCAATATATCTATTGCCCCCGAAGTTCAAGGTCAAGGCATCGGTTATAAGATGATGACCCATCTGATTGAAATTGCCCGTAAAAAAGCAGAAACTCTATTTTTAGAAGTACGCCCCTCAAATCAAGGGGCAATTCATTTATATAATAAACTCGGTTTTAATGAAGTGGGTTTAAGAAAAGGCTATTACCCCGCTGAAAATGGTCAACGGGAAGATGCGGTCATTTTAGCGTTGGAATTGGTGCGTTTATTTTAATTTTTTAATCTTATTGACCCCCGAAAATTACGCAAATGTTGATTTAGTTCTTTAACCAATGCCTCTGATAATTGCCCAGAATTAACGAGTTGTTTTTCGGTATCTTTCATTAAAGCACGTAATTCTTCTGCCGCATCTGGGCTTGGGTCTATAAACTCAATGCCTTGTTTTTTCAATGCCGCACTGGCTTTATGATTATCTTCACGACTATGTCGGTTAATATCGGCTAACGCCTTGGTTAACACGGCTTCAACCACAGTTTGGTCTTCAATACTCAATTTTTCAAAATCTTTTTTATTGAGTGCTAAAACACCAAAGACATACGATAGGGGAAGTTGCGTTAAATATTTAACTTTCGTATGCCATTGCAGGGCTAACGCACCCATTGGAGACGTGACAACCACATTCACCATCCCTGTTTGTAATCCCATTAAAACATCCCGTACTGGTAATGGAATAGGGGAGACTGAAAAGGCTTTTTGTGCCGCAATCGCTATTTTATTGTTTTCAGGTGCCCAGGCTTTTTGACCTTTCATGTCAGCTAAATTACGAATAGGGTTTGTTGACATTAAATAAGTCATCCCTATTTCAACAAACCCAAAACTGATAATCCCTTTTTTTGCTAAGCCTTGCTTCAGCTTAGCATCCATTTTACTGCGGATATAATCAATTTCTGCTAAAGAACGAAATTTTAACACTAAGTTATAAAGCTGAATGTCAGGGTAGATTGAACTTAAGCCTGAATTAGTTAAAGCTGCCCCATTGAGTTGTTTAAAGCGCATTTTTTTTAAAACGCTTTTATCATCTCCCATCACCCCACCAGGGTATAACTTAAATTTAACCCGTCCACTGGTTTGCGTTTCTATTTCTTTGGTTGCCGTACGAATACTTTCCATCCAGTAAGAGCCGTCAGGTGAAAGGCTGGCAATTTTAAAAGTAACCGCCTGTGCATAACTTGAAATAAAGAGTAATAAAATAAGATATAAAAAACGTTTCATAATAAGTGTCCTAATTTTGTCATTCAATTAAAAATAATCATCGGCTGATTTTAATAACTGCTTTGCCTGTTGTTTAGCAACTATATTAATCAGGGTTAAATTATTTTGTTTTTCATCAGCAGTTATGACTTGATTTAATAAGTCATCATGTAATTTTCGATCAAACAATAATCTAGCATAATGTTTGGCGTATAACACTTTGACCATTAGATTTTTATTTTCCGATAATTTAATCGCTTGTTCAAAATATTGTTTGGCAAGATTTGGATTGCCGCCTAATGCTGCGGGTAATAAACTTTCAAGCACCGCTAAATATAAATAGCCCGCACCTTGTCGATAACTTTTATCAAGCTTAACTAATTGGATCATGATGGTTTTAACTTGTGCCAGTTGAGCGATGGCATTCATATCTGATTTATGGGCTTGTATCCATGATGCCCAAGCTGATCCTAGCGTATAAAGAACATTTAAATCATCTGGGGTACTTTGTTGAATAATGGCTTCAAAATCAGTGAACATGCGTTGATCTAATTGACAAAAATCATCCTTTTGTAAACACGCTGCCTGCAACCCAAAATAAAAGGCTTTATCCGTTAACGCTTTTAATCGCGCCTTATCTTTATCAATAAGACTGGCATAAGAACGGTAAAGTGTTGAGGTAGATAAGTATAGTTTTTGATTGTCAGGGTGTTGCTTAATTAAAGCTTCTTGCATCAAAAGATAAGCAGGAATAGCATCAATAACGGTTTGAGGATCATTGTGATTTAAAATAACACTATTTAGGTTTTGAGAAAAATCCTCGCTCACAGAAGATAATAAAAAACTACAAGCGGTTAAGGTTAAACTACTTAATAAAATAATGATTTTTGAAATAGGTTTGATAAATGAACTCATTTTTTTTCATCCAACATTTTTTCCAAATGTTCACAAAAAACCCTTAATACTTTAACACGGGCATATTTTTTATCATTGCCTTCAACCAAAACCCACGGCGCACTTTGGGTACTGGTACGTGTGACCATTTCATTAACAGCTAATTGATAATCGTCCCATTTTTCACGATTGCGATAATCTTCCTCAGTAATTTTATGTTTTTTGTAACTAATTTGTTCCCGCGCTTTGAAACGGGCAAGTTGCTCGTCTTTATCAATATGTAGCCAGAATTTTAACACCATAATACCGTGTGTAGTCATTGCTTCTTCAAAATTCACAATCTCACTATAAGCCTGCATCCATTGTTTTTCAGTCGCAAAGCCCTCCACACGTTCAACCAAAACCCGACCATACCAACTTCGATCATAAATCGTTAATATACCTGCGCGAGGAATATGTCGCCAAAAACGCCATAAATAATGCTGTTGCTGTTCTTCATCAGTCGGCGCGGCAATCGGTATAATTTGATAACCTCTGGCATCAACAGCATGGGTTAAACGCCGAATAGCGCCGCCTTTTCCACCTGCATCCCACCCCTCAAAAACTAAAATACTAGAGCGTTTTTGATTATGCGCTTGTCTTGAAAGTTTATTTAATTTGCCTTGATATAAACTGAGTTGCTGAGAATAGGTTTTTTTATCTAATTTTAATGATAAATCAAGTGAATCTAATAAATTTTGCTGATTTAGATTAACGATTTTTTTAGTTTTATCATTAATGCTAATTTCTTTAGCGGCAGTACGTTGAATAATATGTTGTTGAATACGGCTTAAGATATGTTGCGCCACGGTTAAACTACTGTAACGAATGTCTGCCCCCTCAACAACAAGCCATGGAGCATCGCCAGTACTGGTTTCTGTTAATACTTTTTCAGCGACACTTAAAAAAACATCGTAAAGTTTGAGATGTTTTTTGTCGCGATCCGTCACTTGCCAGCGTCTATCAGGATCTTTTTCTAACGCTTTCAAACGTTTTTTTTGTTCCTCTTTTTTAAGATGTAGCCAACATTTAATAATTAACGCCCCATCATCAATAAGCTCTTGCTCTAATTGACGTATTTCCATGAGTTCAACTTGGATAATATTATTATCTGTTTTGCCATAAACGCGTTGTGATAACGGATCGCTATACCAAGACCCCACATAAATACCAATCGACCCTTTAGGGGGCAAAGTACGCCAGAAACGCCAAAATTTGGGGCGTTCTTTTTCCTCATCACTAGGAATATCAAAAGCAACCGTACGCATATAACGCGGATCAAACCATTCGTTGAGCAAATTAATGACTTCACCTTTACCGCCCCCATCTACGCCTGAAATGAGAATGATAACAGGAAAATCACAGCTTTTAAGTTGTTGTTGAACCATTAATAATGCTGTTCTAAGCTCAGGTATTTGCGCGTTATAATCAGTTTTACTCACTGAATGCCCTAGTTCGGCAATTTCAAACATAGTTTATCTCCTTAAATGTTTTAGGCATTTTATCTGATAATTTAAACTAGCATAAATGTTTGTTTTGAATAGCTTAATTATTTTTAATGATTCCAATAATATTTTAATGACTTTTATTTTACTTAATGATACAGTGTTGTTGTTTTAAAACAACAACTTTGCTTAAGCTTTGTAATCAATTCATTAGGAAAATAATATGAAAAAAATAATTAGTATCGCCTTACTCGCAATGACCTCATCATGGGCTTATGCGATTGATTTAACCGATGCGGTTTCTGCAACAAAAGCCGTTGCAAAAACAACAGAAGCCGTCGCAGAAGTAATTACAGATAAAAAAGAAGCCATTTCTGAAAAAAAAGAGGCTACAGCAGAAGCAGCTACGGATAAAAAAGAAGCGGTTACAGAAGCTGTCGCAGAAAAGAAAGAAGC
>CAYROI010000082.1:0-3154 GCA_964425835.1 uncultured Methylococcaceae bacterium | reverse complement strand
GAAAAGAAAGAAGCGGTTACAGAAGCTGTCGCAGAAAAGAAAGAAGTAGTTACAACTGATGAAAAAGCAACAGAAGCACCTGCTAAAAAATAAATCATCAAAAGCTATTTGAAAAACTTGTTTTTGTCGTTTTATAACAAATTAAAATAATTAAGGGTGCGATAATATTTTTATTATCACGCCCTTTTTTATTTAAAAAAATAATAGAAACGCATTTTAATTAACCCAAGTTAAAAAAAACGCTACTATAGACCTAAATTTATATTTATTTAGGAGATTTAATCATGCGTTACTTACTTGTTTTAGTGCTATTAATTCCAGGTATTTGTTTTGCAGAAGAAAAAACAGAAGAGCTATTACCAATGCCTGAACTTCCAGAAATGCCAACACCTATAGAAGACAATGAAGAAATGGCACCTGACATTACGATTATTCGTAAAGGGGATAAAACCATTCAGGAATTTCGTAAAAATGGTGAACTATATATGGTTAAAATTATTCCTGATATAGGCCCTGCTTATTATTTAATTGATACCAATAGCGATGGTAATATGGATGTCAAGGGCAGTGATTTAGATCGTAACCTTAAGATTAACCAATGGAAAATATTGGAGTGGGACTAAAGCATAATGTCTGTTTACACCGCCATTACACAACAACAACTTATTGATTTATTAAGTCATTATGAAATAGGTGACTTAATTAAATTCAGTGGAATTAAAGAGGGGATTGATAATACAAATTATCGTCTAACAACCACAAAAGGACGTTATATTTTAACTTTATTTGAAAAGTTAACGGCACAAGAATTACCCTTTTTTTTTGATTTACTCGCGTATTTGCAAGCGGGAAATATAGCATGTCCTCAGCCTCAAAAAAATAAAAACGGCAATCGTACTCTACAGCTGCAATCAAAAACTGTGGCTATTTTTAATTATTTAGAAGGCAATTCTATTTTAGACCCTACAACGGAACAATGTGCAGCTATTGGTTTTGAATTGGGAAAAATTCACCGTATAGGGATGTGTTTTCCTAAAAAACGGGCAAATGAAATGGGGGAAGCTTGGGTTCAAAAAATATTCACAGGTTTAAAAACTAAACTTGCAGTAGATGAACTAAAAATGATTAGTCATTATCTCTCTAAAAGAGATTTAGAAAAAATTAATTCTCTCCCCTGCGGTATTATCCATGCGGATTTATTTAAAGATAATGTTTTATTTAACGCTAATAAAATAACAGGCATCCTTGATTTTTATCTCGCTTGTGAAGATCACTTACTTTTAGATCTTGCGATTGCCTGTAATGATTGGTGTTGTAATTTAGAAGGTCAATTACAAGCTGAAAAAATTAATGCGTTAGTCACTGCTTATCAACAGCAAAGACCTTTAATAAAAATAGAAAAACAAAATTGGCACGTAATGTTACAAAAAGCGGCCTTCATTTTTTGGCTCTCACGACTCGATTATTTACACTATCCACCCTCTGCTGAATTGACTTTGGAAAAAGACCCTAATATTTATAAAAAGATTTTTATTCAACATTTACAAACAAAATTGTCTTGGGAATAAGGCTTTAATAAGTTCTGAAAATCATAAATTATGCGTAAATGCTTATGATTCAAGACGATTCCTGATAAAATTGCTCAGTCATTAAAAGCCGATAACTTGAATGAAGATGATAGGTGCGTTACAGTCAATAAATTTTGCCCTGGTTAGGGTGTAAAATTTCAACTCAATTTTTAAGTAAAAAAAATCGTGGCGACGATTTATTTTTGCAAATAGCCGACTTATACTTTGGAGGTATGGCGAGTGGCAGTTATAAAAATATCCCCTGAACAAATCAAAAAAAAGAAACGTAAAGGCCCTAAAGGTCATGCGGTTGATTTAGTTGCACTGGAGGCTATTAAAAAGCTTTTAGGTGACGCATCTCGACAAAAAGATTTGCTAATTGAACATTTACATAAAATTCAAGATACTTATCAACATATTTCCTCAAAAAACTTGGTGGCATTAGCGTATGAGATGAAATTATCGCCCGCAGAAGTTTATGAGGTTGCCTCTTTTTATCATCATTTTGATGTCGTTAAAGAAGGTCAAACGCCGCCCCCTGCATTAACCGTCAGAGTCTGTGAATCGGTTGCCTGTGAACTCGGAGGGGCAAATGACCTCTTATCAGCCTTAGAAAATGGTTTAAATAAAGATACCGTTAGAATCCAAAAAGTCCCCTGTGTAGGTCGTTGTCAACATGCCCCCGTTGCGGTTGTTGGACAAAATCCTATTAATAATGCAACCCCTGAAAGTGTATTAACAGCCGTTGAAAATAAAGCGATTACCGCCTCTGTGACTGATTATATTAGCTTTGATGATTATAAAGCTGCTGGTGGTTATCAAACAGCTCAAAAAGTCATTGAAGGTAAAATGAGTGCCGAATCGGTAATGAAAATCATGGAAGACTCTGGTCTGCGTGGTTTAGGTGGTGCAGGTTTCCCCGCAGGACGTAAATGGCGAATTGTAAACGGTTTTACAGCCCCTCGATTAATGGCAGTCAATATTGATGAAGGTGAACCGGGAACGTTTAAAGATCGTCATTATTTAGAACAAGACCCGCATCGTTTCTTAGAAGGCATGATTATTGCTTCGTTAACGGTTGGCTGTGATGAAATTTATATTTATTTACGCGATGAATATGCAGGTTGTCGGCAAATTTTAACCCAAGAAATTGCCAAATTAGAAAAAAACCCACCGTCAGCGGTTTATAAAATTCCCCCAATTCACTTGCGTCGTGGCGCGGGTGCGTATATTTGCGGAGAAGAATCAGCAATGGTGGAATCTATTGAAGGTAAACGGGGAATGCCACGTTTAAGGCCGCCCTTTTTAGCCGAAGTTGGCTTATTTGGTCGCCCCACTTTAGAGCATAATATGGAATCGCTGTACTGGGTTCGTGATATTTTAGAAAAAGGGGCTGAATGGTTTAGTTCGCATGGTCGTCATGATCGTAAAGGTTTACGTTCGTTTTCGGTCTCTGGACGTGTAAAAAAAGCAGGTGTACATCTTGCGCCCGCAGGCATTACATTACAAGAATTAATTGATGAATATTGTGGTGGAATGTTAGAGGGTCACGAGCTTTACGGCTATTTTCCAGGCGGCGCATCGGG
>CAYROI010000081.1:6262-8637 GCA_964425835.1 uncultured Methylococcaceae bacterium | reverse complement strand
GCTCCCCTGCTAAGGGAGTATGGGTTTTATCGCCCATCGAGGGTTCGAATCCCTCTCTCTTCGCCACGTTAGAAAGAATAATTTTAAATGGATTTAAAAAACTTATTGACAAAATAAAGTGTAAAAGGGATAATACACGGCTCAATGTAATGCGCCTGTAGCTCAGCTGGATAGAGTACTCGGCTACGAACCGAGTGGTCGGGAGTTCGAATCTCTCCAGGCGTACCATATATTGCAATGATTTATTCCTCTGTAGCTCAGTTGGTAGAGCAATTGACTGTTAATCAATGGGTCACAGGTTCGAGCCCTGTCGGAGGAGCCAAATATAAGAAGCCTTGAAATTTTATTTCAAGGCTTTTTTTATGCCTGTTAAATTTATTTTACAAATTAAAAAAGAGGAATAAATAACATGGATTTGGAAATCATCTTTCGTTTGGGCTTTGCCTTAGGTATTTTTTTTATCATGATTACATGGGAATTTTTAAATCCCAGACGATCCTTGACGATAGCCAGAAAACAACGCTGGATCATAAACTTAGGACTTGCCTTAACGAATCAATTATTAGTTCGCTTTAGTTTAGGTGCGATTGCTTATTTCACTGCAGTTTATGCTCAACAACAAAACCTTGGTTTATTAAACTTACTCACCTTACCTAATGTTTTAAGCCTATTTATTAGCGTATTACTGTTAGATTTTTCTATTTATGGTCAACATATTATCTCGCATAAATGGGCATGGTTATGGCGATTGCATCAAGTTCACCATAGTGATCTTGAGATTGATGCCACTACTGCTGTGCGCTTTCATCCTTTAGAAATAATATTATCACTTTTTTATAAAAGTTTTTGGGTTCTACTGCTAGGTATTAATCCTTTTGCTGTGATACTTTTTGAGATTATTTTAAATGGTGCAGCTACCTTCAATCATAGTAATGTTAATATTCCTCTTTCTTTGGATAAAATGTTACGTTGGCTAATCATCACCCCAGATATGCATCGTATCCATCATTCAACGATTAAAAGTGAAAGAGATAGTAATTATGGTTTTTCCATTTCATTATGGGATAGAATTTTCAAAACCTACACAGAAAATCCTCAAGATTCACAACTGACAATGAAAATTGGTCTTAAAGAACAACCCAATGTCCAACAACTTGCTTTTTTAAAATTACTCTTTTTACCTTTCAAGGCATCTAAATGATTATAGGTTGGGATATAGGCGGTGCGCATGTAAAAGCCGCTTTAATTAATGACAAAGGCGTTGTTATTAATGTCTACTTACAAGCCTGTCCACTATGGAAAGGCATTGAATTTCTAAATCAAGCCATTAACACGATATTATTAGTATTACCCTCTGCTCATTATAAACATGCACTAACGATGACGGGTGAGTTGGTTGATTTATTTGATTCCCGTGATGAAGGCGTTAAAAAAATTATAACGGTAATGCAAGCGCTTATTGGTGCGCATGAATTATCAATTTATCTAGGTGAACGGGGATTTATTAATGCAGACTTTATTAAAAAGGAACATTACGCCTTTATTGCCTCTGCAAACTGGCTTGCGAGTGCATCATGGGTTGCCCAGTTTGTTGGCGATGCACTTTTTATTGATATTGGCAGCACCACCACAGATATTTTATTATCTCAAAATAAAAAACTAAATATTCAAGGATTTAGTGATTATCAGCGATTACAGTCACAAGAACTTGTCTATACAGGCATCGTTCGTACAGCTGTAATGGCGCTAACGCAAACCGCCATTTTTAAAGGACAAGCTATTGGTTTGATGGCAGAATATTTTGCAACCATGGCTGATGTTTATCGGCTAACAGGTGAATTAAATGAAGCACATGATAAAACCGATACTGCTGATGGAAAAGAAAAGACCCCACTTGCTAGTGCGAAACGATTATCACGAATGATTGCCTATGAATTTGAAGATAACGACTTAGATTTATGGAAACAATTCGCTTTAACCTTAAAGTCTTATCAAAAACAACAAATTCAAACTGCTTGTCAACGTCAATTAAGTCGTGTATTGCCGAATAAAAATACTTATGTAATTGGGGCAGGTATTGGGCGTTTTTTAGTCCAACAAATTGCCACTGATTTAGCATTGCCCTATAAAGATTTTAGCGAATTAGTTAATGATGAGCTAAATAATTCTGAGATTACCATTGCAGACTGCGCGCCCGCTGTTGCCGTTGCCTTACTACGAAGATAGTTAGAAAGTATGGCCGATACTAATGTAAACTTGAAATTCGCTATCTTCTTCACGCTTATTTAAAGGTCTTGCCAAATCAAGGCGAATTGAACCAATCGGGGTTTTATAGCGTAATCCCAATCCTGCCCCCATTTTTAAACTTCCAAAAT
>CAYROI010000081.1:0-6162 GCA_964425835.1 uncultured Methylococcaceae bacterium | reverse complement strand
TCTTATTTTGCTCAGTAACACGAGAAAATTGATAAGCAAGCCCGATATTAAAACGTTGTTTTTTACTCATCTGATGCTCAATAGCAACAGAAAATTCACTGCGCAAACTATCAAAAGCATCCGTATTTTCACGAATTAAAGCACTATCAATCACCAAGGTATTTTTAGGGTGATAAAAAACGGGCTTCCGAAAACTCGCTGTGAGTGAAGATTTTATCATTGAAATATTTAATGCCGCATCAATCGCTTCACCGTGTTGCCATAAATTACGATGTTCCCAAGCAAAGCGTAGCAAAAATAACTCATCATCGGTTGTAAGTCTCAAACCCGCACTAATTGTACGTGGTAAACGTTCCGTTAATTTAAAGGTAATAGGAAAATACCCATTTTCGTCCGCTTGCGTTGCCAATTTTAGGCGTGCCACAGTAAATAAACGACTATCAACTAATTTTAAACGCTGTGCATCTAATGTTTTTTGATTATAAAGCGTGCCTGATTGCCATTGAATTAAATCTTTTAAAAAATGCGCATCAACATGTTGATTACCTACAAAATTAACCTCTCCAATAAAAACTTGTTTCCCTGTTTCTAAACATAAATCAAGCGTTACTGTTTGTAAATCATGATTAACAATTACTTTACGCGGACAAAGTTTTGCAAAAGCATACGATTTATTTTTTGCATACAGCAGAAGTTGTTGTTCTGCAGCTAAAATTATTTCTGTTAATGCAGGTTGATTGAGTTTAAGTTTTAATTGCTTAAAGCTTGGTTTTTTTAAATGTTCCGTATTTTGATGAATGTTTATTTGTTGTAATAAATATTGTTTTCCCAGTTTAAAATGAAAAATCAGCGTGTATTGCCCTTCTTTTTCATCTAAAATAATTTTAATTTTAGGATTAAAATAGGCTTTTGAGCGAAGTAATTTAATGAAAATAGGAATATCTTTTTTTGCTCGTTGTTTTAAAACAAATAAACTACTAGGAAGTGATTCTTGTTGTTTTTGTGCAATAGAGTAACTTAGTAATTCCTCTTTTAAGGCCTCTTCAGCAATCCCTTTTATTTCTACATGATAAGATATTTTTTCCTCTGCACTGACGGTGTGAAAAATAGTTAATACGATGGCGAACCAAAAAATAATCTTTAGATTAATTTTGTTGAACATTTATTTTTTTTCTTTAGGAAACAAGCCTACTGAATGAATCGCAGGGACACGGTATAATTTTAAAATATCTTTTTCACTTTTCATTACTTCCTTATGATCGAGTACAATTTGATAACCCTGCTTATTTTCAAAGACCATATACTTTTCTTTATTTGCTTTTAAAAGCTGACAAAATTGTACAAAGCTTTTAATCGGTTGCCCATTAACAAAGTCAACGATCCAGCTATTAATATTATGATAACCAAAATTCACATCAGCCGCTAACACTTGCAATGCCACTACCGTTTGTTGTTTATTTGGTGATGTCCACTCAGGTTTGTAATCTAAAAAATGAAAGGGACCTGAATTTACTTGTGGCATTCCCCAAGAATTTAGCATGTTCTGCGTAAGGGGAACAAAAACGATACCCCCATAAATATAATACTCGGGAATATGATCGTATTTTTGTTGTCCAATGAGGTTATAGCGATTTTCATTTTTTTGAGCAATGAGTGTCGTTTTTAAAACCTTACCTTTACGAACAAAAGTTATCTCAATTTTATCCCCAATGTGATGTAATTCGATTGCGTGTTCATAATGACTTCTTAATGTTTTAGTAAAATTAACTGTCCCATTGCTTGCAATTTTGTATTGATCTATTTTTAAAATAACATCGTTTTTTTGGAGTTTTCCCTCAGAAGCGCCGCCTTTAAAAACTTTAACGACTAAAATACCATTTTGGTCTTTTTTAAGACCATAAGCTTTTTTAGCGGATGGATTTTCTAAAGGTTGTGTACGAAAACCTAGTTCAGGAAAACCATCATATTGACCATCTTTACTATCTGTTAACACATGATTAATAATACTGGGGGGGATAAAATAACCCACATTAGCGGCAATCCCTGCTGAAATCGCCTGCATAACGACACCTACGATTTTATTATCAACAATAACAGGCCCACCACTATTACCTGGGTTAATTGCTGCATCAATTTGCCCTGCTAATAAATAGCTATTGGCGTGCGCATAAAATTGTTGCTCAACCCGAGACAACACCCCTTGGGTAATACTTAAAGTCTCTCCGCCAAGTGGATAACCATACACAGTAACATCTTGTTGTAGCTCGGGTAATTGACCTATTTCAAGGGCTTTTAACCCCTTAAAAAAAGATTTATCTTTCACCGTTAAAATAGCAAGGTCGGCATAATGAGAAATAAAACTAACTTCTGCAATATATTTGTTAGGATCGTTATGTTTTTGTGCTTGTATATATTTAGCATTGGCAACAACATGGGCGTTGGTTAAAATGCGATTGCCAGAAATAACCGTACCAGAGCCTGATGCTTGTATGGGATTTGATAATTGCCAAGGTTGTAAATAATCAGGGATTACAGAGGTTGTATGTATTTTAATAACCGAATCTTCGACCGCAAAAACTTTATCTTTATTTTCTGCATAACTATTTGTCGTTAATAAAAACAATAGAAAATAGAGGGATATTCTTTTAAAAATTGGCATTGCTTGCATGTCCTTAGTAACGGTTAGTAAATTCAATGAGCGCGTCTAGTTTAGCAAGTGCTTGTCCGTTAGCTATTACTTTTTCAGCTTTCGCAATCCCTGTAGATAATGAATCAACTAGACCCGCTGCATAAATAGCTGCCCCCGAATTTAACAGGACAATATCTTTTGCAGGACTTGAATTATTATTGAGTACCGATTTTAAAATAGTTAGACTTGCGTTTGCATCAGTCACCGCAAGTTCTACTAAGTTAGCCGATTGTAAACCTAAGCTTTCGGGCGTGATTTTATAACAGTTAATAACCCCATTTTTAAGTTCAGCCACCGAAGTGGGACTTGCAATACTGATTTCATCTAAACCATCATCAGCACTGACAATTAAAACATGTTCACTCCCTAAATTTTTAAGGACTTGCGCTAAAGGTTCTAGCCAATCTTTAGAAAACACCCCAATTAGTTGATTTTTTGCCGCCGCAGGATTGGATAAAGGGCCTAAAATATTAAAAATAGTACGAACCCCCATTTCTTTACGAACGCCAATTGCATGTTTCATTGCCCCATGATATTTAGGCGCAAATAAAAATCCCAGACCGATTTCTTCCACACAATCGCTAACTTGTTCAGCAGATAAATTTAGGTTCACACCTGCCGCTTCCAATACATCAGCACTACCAGAGGCACTTGATACGGAACGATTACCGTGTTTTGCAACTGTGCCGCCAGCAGCGGCAACCACAAAAGCACAGGTTGTTGAAATATTAAATGTATTCGCGCCATCCCCCCCTGTTCCACAGGTATCAATAATATGTTTTCCTGTTACCCAAACAGGCGTGGCTAATTCACGCATAACCTCAGCGGCAGCCGTAATTTCTGTCACAGTTTCCCCTTTGCAACGTAAAGCAATTAAAAACCCTGCCATTTGTGCATCAGTGGTTTTACCTGTCATTATTTGCAACATCACTTCACGCATTTGTTGGCTATTTAATGATTTTTTCTTGAGAACGGACGCTAAAGCTTGGTTAATATTCATAAGGTGTATCTAATAAAGGTTATAAATGACATAAAATTTTCCCAGTATAACGTACTCCATAGCAAAAAAAGCGCGGAATTTTATAGTAAATAGCCTCTCTTTATCATGCTAATTAAAATTCTTAATGACCTTAGTCACATAATTTCGTAAAATTAACTTAAGTTTTGTATTTAACCTTTAAGAAAAACTAAATTATTTTTTCTTATTTATCACTTTTGAGGTGATCAGTTTTGAGTAAGTCCGCGTGGTTAGTATTGGAAGATGGAACGGTATTTAAAGGAATATCAATAGGTATAGAAGGCTATGCCGTTGGTGAAGTCGTTTTTAACACCGCATTGACAGGCTACCAAGAAATTTTAAGTGACCCGTCTTATGCGCGACAAATTATAACCTTAACTTATCCGCATATTGGTAATGTTGGGACAACTGAAGAAGATAACGAATCAGCCCGTGTTTTTGCCAGTGGTCTCGTTATTCGTGATTTACCGTTATTGGCGAGCAATTGGCGTAATGAAAAATCACTCGTTGATTATCTGCAAGATAATAACGTGGTTGCGATTGCTGAAATTGATACCCGTCAATTAACGCGTTTATTACGTGATAAAGGGGCGCAACAGGGTTGCATTGTTATAGGTGATATAGCCAATATTGATAAAGCGAAACAAGAAATTGCGAAATTTTCAGGTTTAAAAGGCTTAGACTTAGCAAAAGAAGTCACGGTTGCTAAGGCTTATGAGTGGACTGAAAATACTTGGGATTTAAGCGCAGGTTATCAAGAAGCTGAAAATTTAACCCAGCACATTGTCGCTTATGATTTTGGGGTTAAGCGTAATATTTTAAGATTATTAGCAAATCGAGGATGTCGAGTAACTGTTGTTCCTGCGACAACCTCTGCCGCTGAAGTGTTAGCGATGAACCCTGATGGTATCTTTTTATCAAATGGTCCTGGTGATCCTGAGCCGTGTACTTATGCCATTGCTGCGATTAAAGAACTTTTGACCACGCAAATTCCCATTTTTGGGATTTGTTTAGGACATCAATTATTAGCCTTAGCCAGTGGTGCAAAAACGATTAAAATGAAATTCGGGCATCATGGGGCAAATCATCCTGTACAAGAAAAAGTCACAGGTCGGGTGATGATTAGCAGTCAAAATCATGGTTTTGCGGTAGATGAAACCTCATTGCCTGAAAATGTTAAAGCGACGCATCATTCTTTATTCGACGGAAGCTTACAAGGTATAGCGCGTACCGATTGCCCCGCCTTTAGTTTTCAAGGACATCCAGAAGCCAGTCCAGGCCCTCAAGATGTGGAAGGTTTGTTTGATAAGTTTGTGGAAATGATGGAAAAATAGACGTGTGAAGATGTAAGGTTAATTTAATGTGAGAAATGCCATGAGTGCGGTTTTAAAAGATGACATAATAACTATCGAAGAATATTTAGAAGGCGAGTTATTGTCTGAGATAAAACATGAATATATAGATGGATATGTTTATGCGATGGCAGGGGCAAAAGTTAATCATGACCGAATTTGTAAAAATATAGATAGAAAGTTAGCAAATCATTTGGATAACACGTCCTGTGAAGTGGTAGGGCAAGATATTAAGGTTTATGTATCGGGTGCTAAGTTTTTTTATCCTGATGCAATGGTAATTTGTAATCACGAAAATGGCAACGATGATTATACTGATAAGCCGCTGTTAATTGTTGAGGTGTTATCTAATTCAACCCAACGAAAAGATCGTACGCTTAAGCGTTTAGCCTATCAAACCTTGGAAAGTTTACGAGAATATATATTAATTGAGCAAGATTTTGTTGAAATTGAAGTATCTCGTCGTTCTTTGGGTTGGAAATCAGAGCATTATTTTTTAGGGGATGCCATTTTTTTTGAGTCCTTAGATTTAAAAATTCCTGTCGCTGAAATTTATAGTCGTGTGGATAATGAAGATATGCAAAATTTTCTACAGAATAAAATTGAATAAATCAAAAATTGTATAGTAACCAAATGAGGTCAAAGCAATGTCAGCTATTTGTGAATTTGGAGAGGATGTTATTGATATGGGGTCACGTAATCACAGCTATTTGCAAATAAAGCTGGGCGCATTATTATTGGATTTTGAGCAATATATGGTGTTGTCTGAAATTAGTCTGGATTGTAGTGCGTTAGAAGTTAATAGTAAGGAAATGCGCCCTGATTTAGCGTTGTATCCTAAGCAAACGATTGATTTTTTACAAGATGAAATTCGTATGCAAACCATGCCGTTGTTAATTATTGAAATTTTATCACCTCGTCAGAGTATTGATGAGATTTTAGAAAAATTTAGAGCCTATTTTAAATTAGGCGTGCAATCGTGTTGGCTGGTTTTACCACCGTTGCAATCTATTTCGATTTTTTCATCAGCGAATAAAGAGAAAACTTTTAGTCAAGGTGAATTAATTGATGATGTGTTAGATATTCGTCTGATGCTTGAGAAA
>CAYROI010000080.1:7712-8779 GCA_964425835.1 uncultured Methylococcaceae bacterium | reverse complement strand
GTGTCACGCTTCATATTCGCGCCCAATGCTTTATCAATGGCAGCGCGCAAACTTGGGTTATTAGCGACTTCGCCCCCAGCTTTTGCCGCAACTGAAATTTCACGAATAATTTTGGTGAAAATTTTACCGCGTTTCGCATCTTGCGCGCCTTTACGGTGTTTAATATTAGCCCATTTACTGTGTCCAGCCATTATCTCTCTCTACTATTAGGGGAATAAAAGGAAGTGATTTTAACATTCTAAAACCTGCTTATCGACCGCAAAGTTACAAAATATATTTCAATACCCCTGTTAATGATTGCTCTGTTACATAAAAATCGGCTTGTTGTTCTACAATCTTTCGTCTGGCAACGCCCCCAAATCCAATCACTTTTACACCTACTTGTTGCGCTTCTAAATCGGTTTTTCCATCCCCTATTAGCACCATGGTTTCAGGTAATGCGCTAATTTGTCGGCAAATGTCTGCTTTACCGCCTGTTCTTGCTAGAGGTGATTTTTGATTAAAATCTTGATAACTCCCATCCTGATTAAACCAAACATCAACCGCATGCACTTGATTTTCTGGTACAACAAGTAATTTTGCGAGGGGTAAAATAGCTTGCCTTAATCCACCGCTAATAATATGGATTTCTTTCCCCTGTTGATGCAGGATTTTAAAAACCGCTGAAACACCCGCAACGATTTCAGAAATATATAAATCAGCTAACGCATTAATCGCTTCTTTATTGGGTCGAATCAAATCAAGGCGTTTTTTATAAACCGCTTCTAAAGCTAATTCCCCGTTCATTGCGGCATTGGTTAATGCGGCCATTTCTGAACCTAAGCCCACAGTTTTTGCACATTCATCTATACCTTCGATGCGACTTAAGGTGCTGTCACAATCAAAGCAAATTATTTCAAAATTCATAGTTAACTATTTAGGTTGAATTTCTTAATTTAGGCATCTTTCATTTTTGAATGCAATAAAAGATGCCACGTGTAACAAAAAACGAGTTACAAACAAATTTGAGTCGCACTATGCACCGCAGGTATCGCACATAAAGCGGTAAATAACGCATCATTCAATGG
>CAYROI010000080.1:4053-7612 GCA_964425835.1 uncultured Methylococcaceae bacterium | reverse complement strand
ACAGGGGTTGATAATTGCCCTGTAAACATACCGACTAAAGCTTCGACTGAAATAGGTCTAATTTCAAGTTCAGAGGCTTTACCAAATATTGCAACTTCTAAACGCTCAATCGGTTTATCTGCAAGATTAACTAAAACCTTACCTAAAATATTAGCCAAATTCATAAACTGACGTGATTTTTTAAGCTCTTCTGCGGATAAACGCGGTAAATTTAAGGCATTAATGGCTTCGCCTGTTTTCAAAAAAGTTACCGCTTGTCGTGCAATTTCAACACTAACAGCCACTTGTGCTTCCCGCGTTGAAGCCCCTAAATGCGGGGTAAAACTAATATTATCTAATTCAAATAAAGGGGAGTTTTTAGGTGGTTCTTGTTCATAAACATCTAATGCAGCGGCGGCAATCGCATTATTTTTTAAGGCATCATAAAGCGCGACTTCATCAATTAATCCTCCTCTAGCACAGTTAATTAGCATCGCCGACTTTTTCATCGCTTTAAGTTGTTCAGCCCCTATAATGCCTCGTGTTTTTTCAATCATTGGGCAATGTAAAGTTAAATAATCTGCCTGCGCAACCAGCTCATCCAAACTTACTGATTCTGCCCCCATTTGTTCAAATACATCGGGTGCCACGAAAGGATCATAAGCAATAACCCGCATTTTTAAACCGACACCGCGTTGGGCAACAATACGTCCAATCGTACCAAAACCTAATACGCCCAAGGTTTTATAAGAGACTTCTGCCCCCATAAACGCGGATTTTTCCCATTTCCCAGTCCGTACAGATCTATCGGCTTTGGGTAACAAGCGGCTTAATGAAAACAAATGGGCAATCGCCAATTCTGCGGTGGTTGTTGCATTGGCATCAGGGGTATTCATCACAATAATACCTTGCTCCGTTGCTGCTGGAACATCAACATTATCAACGCCAATCCCTGCTCTGCCAATAATTTTTAAATTTTTTGCCGCTTTTAAAACTTTTTCTGTTACTTGTGTTCCACTACGAATTAATAAGGCATCGTAGTCACCAATGATGTCACAAAGTTGCGTTTCATTTAAACCCGTTTCGATATGGATTTGAACGCCCTCTTGATCGTTTAAAAAGTTAATACCTGCATCAGCTAGTTTGTCAGAAATAAGAATTTTTTTCATGAATTACAATTATAAATTAAAAGGATAAAGGATACAGATTACCAGACTTTGTAAAAATCGTCTTGTAGATAGTCTAAGTGACTTAAAATTTTTAATTTATAGATTAAACTTGTTACGCTTTCTAGGTTAGAATGAACCGTTTAATTGTCTTAATCTTAAAGAATTTAATAAATCTATGTCACAAACAGCACTTACTGCAATTTCCCCTATAGACGGTCGCTATAGCGGCAAAGTTGAAGCCTTACGTCCTATTTTTAGTGAATATGGTTTAATTCGTTACCGCATTAAAGTTGAAGTTCGTTGGTTGCAAGCGTTAGCTAAACACCCACAAATCAGTGAAGTTCCTAATTTGACTGATAAAGCCAATCAATTTTTAAACAGGCTCGTTAGTGAATTTTCACACGATGATGCTTTGCGTATTAAAGCAATTGAAAAAACAACGAATCATGATGTTAAGGCAGTAGAATATTTTTTAAAAGAAAAAATAGTCCATTGTGCAGAATTAGAAGCCATTAGTGAATTTTTTCACTTTGCCTGTACTTCAGAAGATATTAATAATCTTTCTTATGGATTAATGTTAAAAGAAGGGCGCGAAGTGATGTTGTTGCAAATGAATGATTGTATTGCAGCGATTAAAAAAGTTTCTCAAACAACCGCATCACAAGCGATGTTATCACGAACCCATGGTCAATCAGCGACACCAACAACCATTGGCAAAGAATTTGCTAACACCGTGGCGCGTTTATCTCGACAAAAAAGTCAATTTTCAGCAGTCGAATTGTTAGGTAAAATTAATGGTGCAGTAGGGAATTATAACGCACATAGTATTGCCTATCCTGATGTTGATTGGGTTATTTTTGCACAAAAATTTGTTGAATCTTTAGGTTTACAACTTAACCCTTATACCACCCAAATTGAACCGCATGATTATGTGGCTGAATATTTTCATGCCTTATCACGCTTTAATACGATTTTATTAGATTTTGACCGTGATATTTGGAGTTATATTTCTTTAGGCTATTTTAAGCAAAAAACGATTGCAGGTGAGGTAGGTTCATCAACCATGCCACATAAAGTGAATCCCATTGATTTTGAAAATTCAGAAGGTAACCTAGGACTTGCTAATGCCCTATTTGGATTTTTAGCTGAAAAACTCCCTATTTCTCGTTGGCAGCGTGATTTAACGGATTCCACGGTATTAAGAAATATAGGGGTCGGTATTGCTCATACCAGTATTGCGATTCAATCAACCTTAAAAGGAATCTCTAAATTAGAATTAAACTCACAAGCAATGGATGCTGATTTAGATTCAAATTGGGAAGTTTTAGCAGAACCCATTCAAACAGTAATGCGTCGCTATGGCATTGAAAAACCTTATGAGAAATTAAAAGAACTTACACGAGGTCAACGTGTTACCGCAGAAGGAATGCACGCATTTGTTGAAAATTTAGAAATTCCAGATGAGGCTAAAGCTGAATTATTAAAATTAACCCCGCATAATTATGTAGGTTATGCTGAAAAACTAGCCAAAGAAGTTTAAATAAAAAATGCAAATTCAATGGTACCCAGGTCATATGTACAAGGCTGGGAAAGACATAAAAAAAACGTTGGCGCAGATTGATTTAATTATTGAAATGATTGATGCGCGTTTACCGTTTAGTAGTGAAAACCCTCAATTAGCTCAATTGCGAGGCGACAAACCTTGTATTAAATTATTAAGTAAAAGTGATTTGGCGGATGAAAAATTAACACTTCGTTGGCAAGATTATTTTGAACAGCAACGCGGTGTGAAAACATTAGCAATCAGTCGTCTTTATCCTGAAAAAGCCCGTCAAATTCCCGCACTTTGTCGAAAAATGCTCCCGTTAAAGGCAAAAGATAAAACCATTAATGTACTCATTATGGGGATTCCCAATGTAGGGAAATCGACCTTAATTAATTTATTAGCCGATAGAACGATTGCTAAAACGGGTAATGAGCCTGCGGTGACTAAATATCAACAGCGTATTGATTTAAAAAATGGTATTGTTTTATTCGATACCCCTGGGATGATGTGGCCTAATGTTGAAAATAAAAATAGCGGTTATCGGTTAGCGGTGACAGGGGCGATTAAAGATACCGCTTTGCAGCATGATGATGTGGCTCTTTTTGCCGCAGAGTATTTATTACAGGCTTATCCTGAGCGCGTTCAAAAACGGTATCAACTAACAACTTTGCCAACGACAGAATTAGAACTTCTTGATGCGATTGGTAAAAGGCGGGGGTGTTTACGGGCAGGAAAGCAAATAGATTATGATAAAACCGCAAAAATTTTATTAGCTGAATTACGTGCAGGAATATTGGGGGAGATTACTTATGAAACCCCTGAAATGATAGACAAAGAAATGATTGAATTGGCTATTATTCAGCAG
>CAYROI010000080.1:0-3953 GCA_964425835.1 uncultured Methylococcaceae bacterium | reverse complement strand
CAACGGTGTCATTTGGATCACCAACAAAAAACGTCTTTTAAAATTTTAATTGCACGACTTTCTTTTGAACAATCTCAAGGACATAGCTGTTTACGAATCAATAAAAAAGAGCAACAACTAATTTTAGTTTCAGGTCTTGCCATATCAATAGACTTAAATTCAACAGAAAATAAACCGCTACAACCATTAATTATTCAGGAGAATTGTTTATATACCCATCGCTATTGGGCTTATGAAACCCAATTAGTGATTCAATTAAAAAAATTACTGATGATTGATTATCAAATTGCAAACTTAGAAATTGCATTAACACATTACTTTCCAGTCTCTGTTGATATGCAAACCATAGATTGGCAACGTGAAGCTGCAAAAATAGCATTAACAAAAGCTTTTGCCATGGTGACAGGCGGACCTGGTACTGGAAAAACAACCACGGTAGTAAAAATTTTAGCCTTATTACAACAACTAAGTAAGCAACCATTACATATTGCACTCGCAGCCCCTACGGGAAAAGCGGCAATGCGATTACAAGAATCTATTGGGCAGAGCAAGCAAAGTTTAAATTGTGATGAAACGCTTAAACAATTAATTCCCGAAGAAGTAACCACGTTACACCGTTTACTAGGATCAAAACCGCCCCCTTCGCCTTATTTTAAACATAATAGCGACAACCCTCTACCCTATGATGTCATCGTTATTGATGAAGCCTCTATGGTAGATTTAGCTTTAATGAGTAAATTAGCCAATGCCTTAAAACAAAATGCACGATTAATTTTATTAGGGGATAAGGATCAATTAGCTTCTGTTGAATCGGGATCTGTACTCGCTGATTTAACAACGACCTTAAAAAATCATACGGTTGAATTGTTAAAATCACATCGTTTTGGTGGTGCAATTAAAGAACTGGCACTTTTTATTAACCAACAACAAGGTGCGAAAGCTTGGGGGTTATTAAAAACGGAAGGCGAAACAATTGGTTTACTAGAAAGCAACATTATTAATTATATTGCCGAAAAACACCATTCCTTTTTGATGCAAGTTCAAAAACAAGCAGATTTCAGAGATATTTATCGTGCTTTTAATAAATTTCAAGTGTTATGCTCAAATCGTAATGGTAAGAATGGTGTTAATGAAATTAATTATTTGGTGGAAAAAAAACTAGGTTTATCAGGATCTTGGTACAATGGAAAGCCGATTATGATTACTGAAAATAATGTCGCGACTGCGCTTTATAATGGTGATATAGGTTTATGTCTTCGTGATAAAACCCAACAAGGCAAACTCATGGTTTATTTTTTATTGGCTGATAATTCGATTAAAAAAATATTACCGAGTCGATTACCTAACCATGACACCGTATTCGCAATGACGATTCATAAAAGTCAAGGCTCTGAATTTGAAGAAGTTTTAATAGCCTTACCTGATAGTTTAAATCCTATATTGACCAAGGAATTAATTTATACAGGGATTACCCGTGCTAAAAAAACAGTTAAAATTGCCGCTAAAAAAGAAATTTTTATTCGTTCAATTGCACAAAAAATAACGCGTTATGGTGGTCTAAGCGCGAAAATTAATCATTGCCACCTCTTCTAATGTAACTGAGTGCCAACCCCCTGATCGGTAAATAATTCTAACAATACCGCATTATCAACTCGCCCATCAATAATATGGACATTAGAAACCCCCCCTTTTAAAGCATCCGTTGCACAACGTGTTTTAGGAATCATACCGCCATCAATCGTACCATCGGCAATTAATCTGTCCACATCTTTAATAGATAAACCCGTTAATAATTGTCCTTCTTTATCTAAAATTCCTGGGGTATTGGTTAATAAAATCAGTTTCTCTGCATTTAAAACTTCAGCTACTTTACCTGCCACTAAATCCGCATTGATATTATAAGAACGTCCATCTTTACCCACACCAATCGGCGCAATGACGGGGATAAAATTGCTATGCCCTAACATGTCAACAACAGAGGCATCAATGCTTTCAACTTCTCCCACATGCCCTAAATCAATAATCTCAGAAGACTTTTCTGGGTCATTGTTTTTCATTTTTATTTTTTTTGCGTGAATAAAATCGCCATCTTTTCCCGTTAACCCCACCGCTTTACCGCCATTTCTATTAATTAGGTTGACAATTTCCTTGTTAACCAAGCCCCCTAAAACCATTTCAACAACATCCATGGTTTCACTATCTGTTACTCGCATTCCATTAATAAATTCACTATCCTTACCCAGCTTTTTTAAGAAGCTGCCAATTTGAGGGCCGCCACCATGAACAACAATCGGATTAATTCCAACAAGTTTCATTAACACAATATCTTTAGCAAAACTGTGTTTTAATTCCTCATCAACCATCGCATTACCCCCAAACTTTACCACGATAGTTTTATCTTTAAAACGCTGAATATAAGGGAGTGCTTCCATTAATACATGGGCAATTTGCTTGGCACTTTTTTTCTTTATTTTTCCGTTTTCACTCATTTTTAAGTTCTTTAAATTAAAATTAGACTTTGCAATCAAGGATACCTGTTATGAATAAAATAGCAACTATAGATACCCGTCTTTGGCAGTTAGGCATTATGGCAACGTTATTATTACTAGGGGTGTTGAAAAGAGATTTTAGCCTCTTACCTAGCCAAATTGTCTTAACATTTATCAGTGGTTTATTCACTCAAGCTTTATTTATTAAATTTTTAAATATTAAAAGATATAGCTTTTTAAGTACTATCATTACTTGTTTTGGTTTATGTTTGTTATTACGCAGTGCTAATTTGTGGGTGCATCCTGTTGTTGTTAGTCTCGCGATTGCCTCTAAATTTATTATTCGCCCATTGGACGGCCATTTATTTAACCCTGCTAATTTAGGCGTTATTCTAGGGATTAGTCTTTTTCCTGAAACTTGGATCACCAGCGGACAATGGGGTTCTGATTTAACCACCGCAGTTTGGTTGATTGCCGCAGGTTTTTTTGTAGCAAAAAATGCACAACGATTGGATATAACGGCTTATTTTTTAATGTGCTATGCAGGTCTTTTTCTTATTATTCGTATTTTATGGTACGGTTATCCTTTGGCAGTCTTTTTTCATCAATTCCAAAATGGCGCGTTACTATTGTTTGCTTTTTTTATGATTTCAGACCCAATGACGATTCCTCATAAACGTGTAGGTAGACTCATTCATGCAATTTTAGTCGCCGTTTTAGCCTATATTTGGCAATATTGGCTATACTGGAATCAAGGGATTATTTGGGGGTTATTTTGGGCAACTTTTTTTGTTCCTTTATGGAATAAGCTTTTCCTTGCACCTGCTTATCAATGGTAACTTTTTAGGAGATTCTTATGTTTAAACCATTACTTTTTTTGATAGTTATTTTTATACCACAACTGTCTCAAGCTTTTTGCGGCTTTTATGTCGCCAAAGCCGATGCTTCATTGTATAACCAAGCCTCACAAGTGGTTATGGTTAGAAAAGAAGATAAAACGGTTCTGAGCTTAATGAATGATTATCAAGGCGAATTAAAAGATTTCGCGTTAGTTGTCCCTGTTGCAGAAATTTTACAAAAAGAGCAAATTCATATTGACGATAATAAATTATTTAAACATCTTGATGATTTTACTGCCCCCCGTTTAGTGGAATATCACGATAAAAATCCTTGTGAAGTTAAACGCTACAGAGAAGATAGGGTTTTTATGTCTGCGCCTAGTGCAGCCCCTGTTGCAAAAATGAAAAAAGAAGTTAATTTAGGTGTCACGGTAGAGGCTGAATATACCATTGGTGAATATGATATTGTGATTTTATCGGCAAAAGAATCTGATGGTTTAGAAACTTGGCTGGTACAAAATGGGTATAAAATGCCAATCGGGGCAAGTGCTGCCCTAGCCCCTTATATTAAACAGGATATGAAATTTTTTGTCGCAAAGGTGAATTTAAAAGAACAAAATAAAAC
>CAYROI010000079.1:0-8881 GCA_964425835.1 uncultured Methylococcaceae bacterium | reverse complement strand
ACTAACTCCCCTTAGCGAGCCGACCATTATAACTGCTTGATCGTTTTTGTCAACACCATGTTGAAAATATTTTTCCTTAAGTTCTTCCCGAAACGTTGTGTTGCTGGAAGAAAGGCGTATTATACAGTTCTATTTTCTTTCGTCAATCTTTTTGCATAATTATTTTTACAAATGAAATACCGAACGGTTATCAAGACTTAATGCAGCACCATATAATGCTTCTGAAACACTTGGGTGTGCATGAATAGTACGAGCCAAATCTTCACTGCTTGCCGAGAATGCCATCGCTAAAACAGCTTCTGCTATTAATTCTGAAGCATGCGTTCCTATGATATGTATCCCTAATATTTTGTCCGTCTCAGCATGGCTAATTATCTTAACCATTCCTTCAGTTTTACTAATTGCTTGCCCTCTGCCTGTGGCATTCAACGAAAAAACCCCCACTTTATAGGTCTCATTAATCGCTTTTAATGCCTGTTCAGTTTGCCCAACCCACGCTATTTCAGGTTCGGTATAAATAACACAAGGAATAATATCGTAATCAATCGAACTACGTTGCCCTGCGGCAATATGCTCGGCAACAAATACCCCCTCTTCCAAACCTTTATGAGCAAGCATAGGACCTAATTGCGTTAAATCACCAATGGCATAAACACTCGGTAAATTGGTACAACAATTTTCATCAACATGAACAAAACCACTTTCATTTAATAATAAATTAGCCTCGGCTGCGGCTAAACCTTCAGTATTAGGTCGCCTACCTGTAGCAACAATTAATTTATCTAACGTTATACGATGTGTTCCTTCTAAATCTTGATAATCAACAACAACCTTATTTTTAACAACTTTAGTTGCTATTACCCTTGCACCCAGTCTTAGGTCTAACCCTTGCTCGCTATATAAGCGATAAGCTTCACGTGAAATTTGAAAATCAGGGGCGGTTAAAAAATTTTCTTGTGCTTCTAATAAAACAACTTTTGAACCTAAACGATTCCAAATCCCCGCAATTTCTAACCCTATTATTCCAGCCCCTATTATTCCCAACTTTTTAGGAACAGTATCTATCTCTAAAGTGGCACTAGAATCAAGAATAAAATCATTATCAATTTTTGCACAGGCTATTTCAATTGACTTAGAACCTGTCGCTAAAATAATATTTTTAGCTTCTAAAATATATTCTTTCTCTTCCCCAAATGAGGTAACGCCGATTTTTGTTGCATTTAATAAATAACCACGCCCATAAATACAATCTATTTTATGATGCTCAAAGCTTGATTTAACTTGTTCACTTAAATGATTAACCACTTGATTTTTACGTGCAATCATTTTTTTAAGATTTAAAGAAACGCCTTTTACTTCTATCCCATGTTCTGCCGTATTTTGTAGTAAATGATAAATTTTAGCAGTCTCTAATAATGCCATTAATGGGATACTGCCTGCGTTAACATAAGTGCCACCCAAGCTATGCTGCCCTTTACTATTACACCAATCGTCTATACAAGCCACTTGTAAACCCAGCTGTGCTGCACGAATAGCTGCTACATAACCTGCAGGCCCTGCCCCTATAACAATAACATCATAGCTTTTTTTTAAATCTGACATACACCCTCCTAAGTCTTAGTTTAAATCTAAGTTAAATGTTAAGTAGCAAATGTGCGGGAGACTCTAAACACTCTTTAACAGTCACCAAAAACTGCACGGCTTCACTCCCATCAACCAAACGATGATCGTAGGATAAGGCTAAATACATAATAGGGCGAACCACAATTTTACCCTCTTCAACCACAGGACGTTCTTTAATCGCATGCATTCCCAAAATTGCACACTGCGGCGGATTAAGAATCGGCGTAGAAAGCATTGATCCAAAAATTCCACCATTGGTTATGGTAAAAGTTCCCCCAGTTAAGTCTTCGTAACTTAATGTTCCTTCCCGAGCTTTACCTCCAAAATTGACAATACTTTTTTCAATCCCTGCAAAATCAAGCTGATCGGCATCTCTAACAACTGGAACAATCAATCCCCGTGGAGTTGTCACGGCAATACCTATATCATAATAACCATGATAAATAATATCATTGCCATCTATTGAGGCGTTAATCGCTGGAAAACGCTTCAAAGCTTCTATAGAAGCTTTGACAAAAAATGACATAAACCCGAGTTTTACTTCATGTTTTTTTTCAAAACGCCCTTTATATTGTTGACGTAAATCTATCACTGCCTGCATATTAACTTCATTGAATGTTGTTAACATAGCTGCATTTTGTTGTGCCTGTAACAAACGCTCTGCAACTTTTGCACGAAGTCGCGTCATTGGCACTCGCTGTTCTGGACGCAATCCTTCTTGCTCTGCAATGATACTGACGACCTTTTTCTCTTTCTTTGTGTTAGCTTTTGTTTCAATAACCGCTGAAACTCTTTTTTCAGGGATTGTTTCAGCCACTTTTTGTTGGTTTAAAAAAGCTAATACATCCGTTTTAGTAATTCTATTATGCTTACCTGTTCCCTTAATATTATTCGAGTTTAAATGATGCTCGTTAATTAAACGTCTAACAGCAGGACTTAGAATAATTTCACTCGTCTCTTCAATAGAGGAGTCTTGTTGATTATTAGTTTCAGTCGCAGCATTGGTATCAATCACTGCTAAAATATCATTCGCTAATACTAATTCACCTTCATTTTTCACAATACTCTTTAATATTCCTGACTCTGGGGCAGGGACTTCTAGCACCACTTTATCTGTTTCAAGGTCAACCAAGTTTTCATCTTGTTCAACAAATTCACCTTGTTTTTTATGCCAAGCAACCACCGTTGCATCAGCAACAGATTCTGGTAACTGAGGGACTAAAATTTCAACTATCATAATTACTTCCTTCCTTTTTACCGTAAAGGGCCTGATTGACCACCTCTTTTTGTTGCTTTATGTGGACTGCAAAATTACCGACCGCTGGTGCTGCTGAAGACTCTCGACCACAATAAATTACATTCATATCACTCAACAAATTATCAAACAAATGATGTCTTGATTGATACCATGCTCCCTGATTTTTAGGTTCTTCCTGACACCAAACAATTTCTTTTACATGAGAATATCGACGTAACTCCGCTTGAAAATCCTCATTTGGGAATGGATACAGTTGCTCAATCCTAATAATTGCAACACGACACAACTGATCTTGCCTTCGTTGTTCTAATAAATCATAATACACTTTTCCCGAACAAAAAATTAAACGCGTTACTTCTTTTGCTTTGATTTCTTCATCTTGTTCACTAATAACAGGATAAAATGCAGCTTCCGTTAAATCTTCCAAAGTAGACACAGCTAATTTATGGCGTAACAAACTCTTCGGACTCATGATAATAAGTGGTTTTCGATAAGTACGCTTTATTTGTCGTCTTAGTAAATGAAAGATCTGTGCAGGGGTTGTTGGTACACAAACCTGCATATTATGAGAAGCACAAAGCTGTAAATAACGCTCTAAACGCGCCGATGAATGTTCAGGTCCTTGTCCTTCAAATCCATGTGGCAACAGCATAACCAAACCACTTAACCGACCCCATTTTGCTTCCCCTGAACTAATAAATTGGTCAATTAATACTTGCGCGCCATTGGCAAAATCACCAAATTGCGCCTCCCAAATAACCAATGTTTCAGGTTCTGTCGAACTGTAACCATATTCAAACCCTAAAACACCTGCTTCTGAAAGTAAGGAGTTAAAGAGTTGTAACTCGCCTTGGTTTTCATCCAAATGCTGTAAAGGAATATAAACATCATCATTAAGTTGGTTATGTAACATTGCGTGACGATGTGAAAAAGTCCCACGCCCCACATCTTGCCCTGTTAAACGCACATCATATTTTTCAATTAACAACGTAGCATAAGCTAAATTCTCAGCACAGCCCCAATCAATGGGTAATGCCCCCGCAACCATTTTGGAACGATTATCCATTACTTTCACAACCCGAGGATGTAATTCAACACCAGGTGGCAAACGTTGCATTTGTTCATTACAAAAACGTAATAGTTCTAATGATACGGAAGTTTTACAGTTAGTATCCCATGTTCCATTTAAATATTTATCCCATTGTTTTGTATAAGAATAATTACTATTTGTAACAATAGGTCTTGAAACACAGTGTCCTAATTCTAATTGCCGCTGATAGTCTTCCATCATTACCTGAGGTAATTCTGTATCAATCACGCCCTCATTAACTAATTTATCCGCATAAAGCTGACGTGTACTTAAATGGGTTCTGATTTTTTGGTACATTAAAGGCTGTGTTGCGGCGGGTTCATCCGCTTCATTATGTCCTAAACGACGATAACAAACTAAATCAATAACCACATCTTTATTAAATCTCATCCGATATTCTAAAGCTACTTGAGTCACATACAACACAGCTTCTGGATCATCACCATTTACATGAAAGATAGGGGCTTGAACCATATTAGCGACATCGGTACAGTATAAAGTAGATCGTGCATCAGCAGGATGGCTAGTGGTAAAACCAATCTGATTATTAATGACAATATGAATTGTCCCGCCTGTATGAAAGGCTCGCGTTTCTGCCATATTTAAATTTTCCATCACAATACCTTGCCCTGCAAATGCTGCATCCCCATGAATTAGTATGGGAATAACGGTATTAACATTCCCTTTATTTTGCCTATCTTGACGTGCTTTTACTGAACCTTCAACGACGGGATTAATAATTTCCAAATGTGACGGATTAAAAGCAAGGGTTAAATGAACCTCGCCCCCAGGTGTTTCAACGTCAGACGAGAACCCCATGTGATATTTAACATCCCCTGTCAATACCCCTGGGGACGACGTATGTATTCCTTCAAACTCCCCAAATAAAACCGCAGGACTTTTACCTAAAATATTAACTAATACATTTAACCGTCCTCGATGCGCCATCCCGATGACTAATTCTTTAACTTGTTTTTCACCTGCTTGTTGTACTAATTCATCTAAAATTGGAATTAAACACTCACCCCCTTCCAAAGAAAAACGCTTTTGCCCAACATAACGGCGGTGCAAATATTTTTCAATACCTTCTGCGGCAGTTAATTGCTTTAATAGCCAATGTTTTTTTTCTAATGTTATTTTAGGCTTAGGGGTTTCCAAATAATTTTTCAGCCAGCGCCTAATATCAGTATTAATGATATGTACATATTCAAAACCAATATTAGCACAATAAATTCCCTCTAAAATGGTAATAATTTTACGCAAAGGTAACTTATCAACGCCTTGTAAAGTCCCTGTGTCAAAAACAGTTTCCATATCAGGTTCAGACAAACCATAATAAGTAGGGTCTAAATCAATAGGTTTAGATAATTGCGTTTCTAGCGGGTTAGTATTTGCTGCTTGATGACCACAAGTACGATAATGATTAATCAATCGTGCAACCGCTGTTTGCTTTTTAACGCTCTGTTCCGTAAATCCTTGAAGCCTTATTAAAGGACTTGAGGTGGAAGAGGATGCCGCTAGATTTGCAAAACGTTCAACAATAGGGCTATGAGGCATATCCGTCACGCCATTATTTAAGCTATTGAATTTAATACGCCAACTTTCCTCAACTGATTCAGGGTCTTCTAAATATTTCTCATAAAGATCTTCAATAAAAATAGCATTACACCCATAAAAGGCAGAAGATTCTCGAAACAGTTTTAATAAGTCACTCATGCTAATGTATTGTTAATTTGATGGTTTTAGAAAAATCTTAGATCCTTTTATATTCTAGCTTAAATAATGCTAAAATGGGCAATCTTTAATAGCTAATGCTATTTCACTCCTGTTATCATTTTAAATCGACAAGGCTAAATCATGAGAAAAATAGTCTTTAACTTTATCTTACTTATAAGTTTTCCATTCCTTGCTAACGCAGGTGTTAATGCGACCACCGAAGATGGACAAGAGCTGATTTTATACTCTAATGGTACTTGGGCTTTCAAACGAGAACCTACGTTCACTCAAATAAAAAAAACGAACAAGCAAATCCAAAAAACACAGCGGTTACCTCCCCCAGTTTTAGACGATAAAAAAGTAAATTCTAAGGCTGTCTTCAAAGGTCAACATAATATTTATAAGATTAGCTATGATAAAACACGCTGGAAAAAAACAAATAGTGCTAATGATGATGCTGAAATTCAATTAGAACATCAATCAGGCAATGGTTATGCAATGGTTATCTTTGATCGTAGCCCTATTTCACTTAAAGCGTTAAAAAAGCAAGTCTTAAAAACAATGCGTTCAGTTGCATCAAAAGTCGAAATTATTTCTGAAGAAAAAAAACGCATTAATAACCATCAAATAATGGTATTGAGGATCAATAGTGTCATAGAAAACACCCCTTTTTCTTATTTTAATTATTATGCCAGCGGTAAATGGGGCACAATTCAATTTGTAACCTATACAGCAACCGCATTAATGACAGATTATGAAGCTGATTTTACGACTTTATTAGATGGATTAACCATTAAATAAAAATGCGACATTTTGTCGCGTGACAATCTGTCACATTTTCTTATGACAATGAATACGATAAGATACAGGCAACTCTTAAATGCACTCAAGCTAAAGAGTCCTAAAAATATATCCTCTTCAAGCGACTTACAGGGTCGCTTTTTTTTGCCTTTTATTTTAGTTAAACCTTTGACAAAAAACTATTCTTTATTAAAATACTAGGTATTTGTAGGATCAGCGGTTATTATTCTATCGTTATTAATTTTTTAACCACAAGGAACATTATCATGGCTTTTGAACTTCCCGATTTACCTTATGCAAAAACAGCATTAGCGCCTCACATCTCAGAGGAAACCTTAGAATTTCATTATGGTAAACACCATCAAACATATGTGACTAATCTAAATAACTTAGTCCCAGGAACAGAATTTGAAGGTTTATCATTAGAAGAAATTATCACTAAATCTTCAGGTGGTATTTTTAATAATGCCGCGCAAATTTGGAATCATACGTTTTACTGGAACAGCTTGTCACCAAATGGAGGGGGTCAACCGAGTGGCAATTTAGCAAGCGCAATTACTGCAAGCTTTGGTTCATTTGAAGCTTTTAAAGCAGAATTTACTAAATGTGCGGTCACTACCTTTGGTTCAGGTTGGGCATGGTTAGTTAAAGATAAAGAAGGTAATTTATCGTTAGTAAGTACGAGTAATGCAGCGAGTCCACTCACTGAAGGTTTGACACCCTTATTGACTTGTGATGTTTGGGAACACGCGTATTACATTGATTATCGTAATGCACGTCCTAAATATTTAGATGCATTCTGGTCACTTGTAAACTGGGATTTTGCCGCAACAAATTTTGCCGCTTAACTCATCATTTCAAAATAAGAAAGCCGTCTTTTATAGACGGCTTTTTAAAACAATCCTGAAAAAGCTTGAACATTAACAAGCTCTCCTACATCAATAGTTCCCCGTTCGTGTTCAAGTATAATAAAAGCATTCGCTAAACTCATTGAATATAAAATCCCTGATCCTTGTTTCCCTGCCGTTTTTACCGTCCAATTTCCTTGCCTATCTTGCTGTAATATTCCACGTTGAATTTCTGTGCGCCCTACCCTTTTGCGTATATTTTCTAAGGCACGGGCTTTAAAAATAGGATGAATCAACTTATTTTTTACGCCTAACATCTTTTCTAAAGCAGGCAAAACAAATTGATAAAAGGTCACCATCACCGCAACAGGGTTACCAGGTAGCCCAAAAAAAACCGCCCTATTAAGATGACCAAAAGCCAAAGGTCGCCCAGGTTTTATGGCAATTTTCCAAAAATCAATTCCCCCCGTTTGTTGTAATGCGGCCTTAGTATAATCTGCCTCGCCAACAGAAACCCCACCCGTAGAAATAATTAAATCAGCATGATTGGCAACATCGTGAAACGTTGCCAATAGATGCTGGGGATTATCAGAAACAATACCTAAGTCTATGATTTCTATATCCACGCGTGTTAATGCCGCTAACAAACTATAACGGTTACTATCATAAAGCCCTGTTGATGCACGGTTTTCTCCCAAAGCGAACACCTCATCCCCACTAGAAGCAATCGCGACCCGTAATGTTCGATTTACTTTAATTTCTGTAATCCCTAATGACGCGAGTAAACCTATATCAGGGGGGGTTAATTGTGTTCCAGCCTTTAAAACAATCTTTCCTATGGTCAAATCCTCACCCGCTAAACGTACATTTTGACCTAATTGATAAGCATCATCTAAATAAATAAAATTATCTTCAACATGAACATGCTCTTGCATAACCACTGTTTTTAATGGTTTAGGTACGACTGCCCCTGTCATAATTCGCACACATTGACCTGGTAAAATTTCACCTTGATAAGGCTTACCTGCAAAAGATTTGCCCATAATTTGTAGCTTTCTTTTACCTTTTTTCAATACATCTTCATTTAAAATAGCATAACCATCAACCGCTGAATTATTGTAGGCAGGCACATTAAACCCTGCGCGTATATTTTCTGCCAAACAACGCCCGACTGCTTGTTCTATTGCTATTTGTTGATAATTTTCAATAGATTTGATTCCCTTTAAAATATAGGCTAGGGCTTGTTTAACTGAAATTAATCCAGGCTCATAAATATCATCACAACTGGGTTGTTTATTCATCATCGGCGGGTACTTGGTGCATTAATGGGAATCCCATTACTCATAAAGGTTAAAAAATATTCTAAATTGCGCAATTCAATAGATTGTGCTTTGGGGGCATCCGCGCGAATTTGTCGATGGCATTCAATAAAACGGCGGTGTAGCGTTCCCACCTCGCCCCATTTTAAACGATAAGTAGGCCAACCACTGGGATGACCTAAAGCAGGACTTAATACCTCGGATCGAATCCGTTTCCCTGCATACT